>NZ_JBPQTQ010000040.1:0-41854 GCF_051386415.1 Streptomyces sp. URMC 129 | reverse complement strand
CGCCCGCCCGGAATGAACCTTCATGCCCCATATCTAGCATTGCTGCCGGTGTACGGATACTCGTTCGGCCGAGTGCGCGGAGGGCATCGGTGAGCGGCTCACACAGGTGCCCCGGCGCTCGTCCACTGCCGCCATGTACACGTCTGCCGTGGCCGCCGCGGCCGTGTCCCAGCCGAAGGACCGGGCGTGGCGGGCCGCGGCCTCGCCCATCCGGGCGGAGAGCGCCGGGGCGTCGGCGAAGCGGCGCAGCGCCCGCGCGTAGTCCGCCGGATCGTGCCCCGGGATGAGCAGCCCGCTCGCCCCGTCCCTCACCGCCACCGGCAGGCCGCCGACGTCGGCGGCGATCACGGGGGTTCCGCAGGCCTGCGCCTCGAGGGCGACCAGGCCGAAGGACTCGTTGTGGGACGGCATGACCAGGACGGACGCCGCCCGGTACCAGTCGGCCAGCTGATCCTGGCCGACGGGCGGCCGGAACCGCACCACATCGGAAATGCCGAGCCGTGCCGCCAGCTTCGGCAGGCCGTCGGGCCCGGCGAGGCCGCGCCCGCTCGGGCCGCCCACGACCGGCACCACGATCCGCTCGCGCAGCCGCGGCCGTTCCGCCAGCAGCAGGGCGACGGCGCGCAGCAGGACGTCCGGCGCCTTCAGGGGCTGTATGCGGCCGGCGAACAACGGGATGAACGCGTCCCGCGGCAGTCCGAGGCGGGCGCGGGCCGCGGCCCGGCCCGCCCCGGCGTTCGGGGCGCCGGTGTGGAAGCGGTCCAGATCGACGCCGGGGTGGACGACGGCGACCCGGCCGGTGTCGGCGAGGTAGTGGCGGAGCAGTTCCCCCGCCTCCTTCTCGGTGTTCGCTATCAGCCGGTCGGCGGCCCGCACGACCTGGGTCTCGCCGAGCACACGGGCGGCGGGCTCGGGGGTGTCGCCCGCGGCGAGGGACGCGTTCTTGACCTTGGCCATGGTGTGCATGACATGGACGAGCGGGACGCCCCAGCGCTCGGCGACGAGCCGGCCGACGTGACCGGAGAGCCAGTAGTGGGAGTGGACCAGGTCGTAGCGGCCGGGGTCGTGGCCGGCCCGGGCCCGCAGCACCCCGTGCGCGAATGCGCCCAGCCGTGCGGGCAGGTCGTCCTTGGCCAGGCCGCCGCGGGGTCCGGCGTCCACGTGGCGTACGAGGACGCCGGGCGCGAGCTCGACGCTGGGCGGGAGCGCGGCGGAGGTGGCCCGGGTGAAGATCTCCACCTCGATGTCGATCGCGGCGAGGCGCTTGGCGAGCTCGACGACGTAGACGTTCATCCCGCCCGCGTCGCCGGTGCCGGGCTGGTCCAGCGGTGAGGTGTGCACACTGAGCATCGCGACGCGGCGGGGGCGGCGTCGGGTGCCGGGCAGCGGGGGCCCGGGCGGGGCGACGAGCGTGCCGGAGGTCGCGTGCGGGTTCACCTGGCGTGTCCTCCTTCCGGCTGCCGTGGCCGGCCGGCCGCCCGCAGATCGATGCGCCGCTGTCCCGCGTAGACGTTCATGGAGCCGCCGCGCAGGAATCCGACGAGCGTGAGCCCGGTCTCCGCCGCGAGGTCCACCGCGAGGGAGGACGGCGCCGAGACCGACGCCAGCAGCGGGATGCCCGCCATGACCGCCTTCTGCGCCAGCTCGAAGGACGCTCGCCCGGAGACCAGCAGGACGCTCCGGGACAGCGGCAGGTCGCCGGACCGGAGCGCGCGGCCGATCAGCTTGTCGACGGCGTTGTGCCGGCCCACGTCCTCGCGCAGGTCCAGCAGTGTGCCCTCGGGCGAGAACAGCCCGGCGGCGTGCAGTCCCCCGGTCCGGTCGAACACCCGCTGCGCCGCCCGCAGGCGGTCGGGCAGGGCGGCCAGCAGCTCGGGGGCGACCCGGACCGCGGGTGTGTCGGAGATCGGCCAGCGGGCGGTGGTCCGCACGGCCTCCAGACCGGCCTTCCCGCACAGCCCGCAGGAGGAGGTGGTGTACACGTTCCGCTCCAGCGTGATGTCGGGCACGGTCACGCCGGGGGCGAGGCGCACGTCGACGACGTTGTACGTGTTGGCACCGTCCTCCGTGGCGCCCGCGCAGTACACGATGTTCGCCACCTCCTCGGCGCGGCCCACGACGCCCTCGCTGACCAGGAACCCGGCGGCCAGCGCGAAGTCGTCACCGGGCGTGCGCATGGTGATGGCCAGCGGCTTGCCGCCCAGCCGGATCTCCAGCGGCTCCTCCGCGACCAGCGTGTCGGGGCGGGTGCTCGCCGCACCGTCCCGGATCCGCAGCACGCGCCGTCGCTCGGTGACCCGTCCCATGGCCTTCCTCCCGGTTCTGTCGTCCTGGTGGCCGAACTGCTGGTTCCTGTGACGGCGGTGCGGACGGGCCGGACGGTCTCCCTGTCGTGGGTGAGCGCGTGCGGCCCGGTCGGGCACGCCGGCCGCCGCGCGGTGCCCACCGCGCCCGATGGCGCCGTTCCGCCCACGGCCTCAGCACTCGATGACATTGACGGCGAGGCCACCGCGGGCGGTCTCCTTGTACTTGATCTTCATGTCGGCGCCGGTCTCCTTCATGGTCTTGATGACCTTGTCGAGGGAGACGTGGTGGCGACCGTCGCCGTGCAGCGCCATCCGTGCGGCGGTGATCGCCTTCACCGCGGCCATGCCGTTGCGCTCGATGCAGGGGATCTGGACCAGGCCGCCGACGGGGTCGCAGGTCAGGCCCAGGTTGTGCTCCATGCCGATCTCGGCGGCGTTCTCCACCTGTTCCGGGCTGCCGCCGAGCACCTCGGCGAGCCCGCCGGCCGCCATGGAGCACGCGGAGCCGACTTCGCCCTGGCAGCCGACCTCGGCGCCGGAGATGGAGGCGTTCTCCTTGAAGAGGAGTCCGATGGCGCCCGCCGCCAGCAGGAAGCGGACGATCCCGTCGTCGCCGGCGCCCGGCACGAAGTCGAGGTAGTAGTGCAGAACGGCGGGGATGATGCCGGCCGCGCCGTTCGTCGGGGCGGTGACGACCCGGCCGCCCGCGGCGTTCTCCTCGTTGACGGCCATCGCGTAGAGGGTCACCCACTCCATGGCGCGGCCCGCCGGGTCGCCCTGGCTCCGCAGCGCCCGGGCCGCCGCCGCGGCCCGGCGGCGGACCTTCAGGCCGCCGGGGAGGATGCCCTCGCGGGTCAGGCCCCGGCCGACACAGTCCGCCATGACCCGCCAGATCTCCAGCAGGCCCGCGCGGATCTCCTCCTCCGTGCGCCAGGCCTTCTCGTTCTCCAGCATCAGCGCGGAGATCGACAGGCCGGTCTCGCGGGCCAGGCGCAGGAGTTCGTCACCGGTGCGGAACGGGTGGGGCAGCACCGTGTCGTCGAGCTTGATCCGGTCGGCACCGGCGGCTTCCTCGTCGACGACGAAGCCGCCGCCGACCGAGTAGTACGTCTTCTCCAGCAGCGGCAGACCGTCGGCGTCGTACGCGAAGAGTGTCATGCCGTTGGCGTGGTACGGCAGGGAGCGGCGGCGGTGCAGGACGAGCTGGGTCGGGACGTCGAAGTCGATCTCGTGGGCCGGGCCGATCTCGGCGCCCAGGAGGCGGATCCGCCCGGTCGCGCGGATCCGCTCGACGTCCAGTTCGGCCCGGGCGACATCGACGGTGTGCGGCTCGTTGCCCTCCAGGCCGAGCAGCACGGCCTTGGGGGTGCCGTGGCCGTGCCCGGTGGCGCCGAGGGAGCCGAACAGTTCCGCCCGCACGGCGGCGGTCTGGGCGAGCAGGCCGTCCTTCTTCAGCCGGGCGGCGAACATCCGGGCGGCCCGCATCGGGCCGACGGTGTGCGAGCTGGACGGGCCGATGCCGATGGAGAACAGGTCGAAGACGCTGATAGCCACGCCATACTCCGGGGGATGGGAGGGGTGTGCCGCGACGGGTCACGGGCACACCCCCGCGGGAGGGGTTGCCGGATCACAGACCGGGGTAGAGCGGATGCTTCCGCGCCAGGGCGGTGACGCGGGCCTTCAGTCCGTCGGCGTCGTACGCCGGCTTCAGCGCCTCGGCGATGATGTCCGCGACCTCGCGGAAGTCCTCGGCCGCGAAGCCGCGGGTGGCCAGCGCCGGGGTGCCGATCCGCAGGCCGGAGGTGACCATGGGCGGTCGCGGGTCGTCGGGGACGGCGTTGCGGTTGACCGTGATGCCGACCTCGTGGAGGCGGTCCTCGGCCTGCCTGCCGTCCAGTTCGGACGTGCGCAGGTCGACCAGGACGAGGTGCACGTCCGTGCCGCCGGACAGCACGGAGACGCCCGCCTCGGCGGCATCCGCCCGGCCCAGGCGCTCGGCGAGGATCCGGGCGCCCTCGAGCGTGCGCCGCTGGCGCTCCTTGAAGTCCTCGCTCGCCGCCACCTTGAAGGCCACGGCCTTCGCCGCGATGACGTGCTCCAGCGGGCCGCCCTGCTGGCCGGGGAAGACCGCGGAGTTGATCTTCTTCGCCAGCTCGGCCGTGGACAGGATCACGCCGCCGCGCGGGCCGCCGAGGGTCTTGTGGGTGGTGGTCGTCACGATGTGGGCGTGCGGCACGGGGTTGGGGTGCAGGCCCGCGGCGACCAGGCCGGCGAAGTGCGCCATGTCGACCATCAGGTACGCGCCGACCTCGTCCGCGATCCGGCGGAACGCGGCGAAGTCGAGGTGACGCGGGTACGCCGACCAGCCGGCGACGATCAGCTTCGGCCGGTGTTCCTTGGCCAGGCGCTCGACCTCGGCCATGTCGACCCGGCCGGTCTCCGCGTCGACGTGGTAGGCGGCGACGGTGTAGAGCTTGCCCGAGAAGTTGATCTTCATGCCGTGGGTCAGGTGCCCGCCGTGGGCGAGGTTCAGGCCCAGGATGGTGTCGCCGGGGGAGAGCACGGCGAACATCGCGGCGGCGTTGGCCTGCGCGCCGGAGTGCGGCTGCACGTTCGCGGCCTCGGCGCCGAAGAGCGCCCTGACCCGGTCGATGGCCAGTCGCTCGATCACGTCGACGTGCTCGCAGCCGCCGTAGTAGCGGCGGCCGGGATAGCCCTCGGCGTACTTGTTGGTGAGCACCGAGCCCTGGGCCTGGAGGACCGCGACCGGGGCGAAGTTCTCCGAGGCGATCATCTCCAGGGTGGACTGCTGACGGTGGAGCTCGGCGTCGACGGCGGCGGCGACGTCCGGGTCCAGCTCGTGCAGGGGGCGGTCGAAGAGAGTCATCGGCGGGCTCCTTGGACTGGGGCGGGGTGCGCGGCAACCGCGGCGGCGGGGGTGAGGGTGCGGCGGAGCCGGTTGAACGACTTCGGCTGGTTCATGGCGAGAACGGCGACCGGGAAGCCCTCGCGCCGGTAGACGGCCGTGAAGCAACGGCTGTCGACGTCGCCGTCGAGGAGCTCGGGGCGGTCGCCGGGGGCGACGTGTCCGGCGAACTGGATACGCACCTGGTACTGGTCGGACCAGAAGTACGGCGCGGTGACCGGGCCGGGGGCCGACACGCCGGTGAGCAGCGTGCGGGCGGCGGTCCTCGCCTGCTCCACGGCGTTGCTCCAGTGCTCGATGCGGGCGTGCCGCCCGGTGAACGGGTGGGGGCGGCGGGCGACGTCCCCGACGGCCACCACGTGGGGCACGCCGGTCGCGCTTCCGGCGTCGCACACCACGCCGTCGTCCACCTGGACACCGGAACCGGAGAGCCAGTCGGTGGCGGGCCGCACGCCGACCCCGACCACGACGATGTCGGCGGGCAGCAGGCGCCCGTCCGCCAGCCGGACGCCGGTGACCCGGCCGTCGCCGGTGAGTCCGGCCACGCCGGCTCCGCACAGCAGCCGGACGCCGTGGTCGCTGTGGAGCGACGAGCAGGCCAGCCCCATCTCGGGTCCCAGCTGGCGCTCCAGCGGCACGTCGAGCGCCTCGACGACGGTGACGTGGAGGCCGAGCCGGTGGGCGGTGGACGCCACCTCGGCACCGATGAAGCCGGCGCCGATGACGACGACCCGGGGCAGGCCGTCCAGCAGCTCGGCACGCAGGGCCTGGGCGTCGTCCAGGGTGCGCAGGGTGTGGACGCCGGCCAGTCCGTCCGTGCCGGGCAGCGTCCGGGGACGGGCGCCGGTGGCGATGACGACCCCGTCGGTGGACAGCTCCCGTCCTCCGGCCAGGGTGACGGACCGGGCCGCGGGGTCGAGCCGTACCGCGCGCTCGCCGAGCAGCCACCGCGCTTCCAGGTCCTCGTACTCGTCCGCGTCCCCGAGGGCGAGCGCGTCGGCGGCGAGGTCGCCCTTGAGGAAGTCCTTGGACAGGGGCGGGCGGTCGTAGGGGGCGTGGCGCTCCTCCCCCACGACGACAATGTCGCCGTCGAATCCTTCCGCGCGCAGGGCGCGGACGGTGCTCAGGCCGGCCAGCGACGCTCCGACGACGGTGATGCTTCTCATGCCGGCTCCCCCTCGGTGACGTGGAGCAGGACGTAGCCGTCCGCCAGGGAGACCCGGTGGGTGCGCACCGGGTCCTTCGCCGGCGGGCAGGTCGGGCGACCGGTGCGCAGGTCGAAGGAGGCCTCGTGCAGGGGGCATTCGACGAAGCAGCCCTCCAGCCAGCCGTCGGCGAGCGAGGCGTCCTGGTGCGTACAGGTGTCATCGATGGCGTACACCGTGCCGTCCGCGTTGAACAGCGCGATGGGGACGGGGACGCCCTGGGTGACACGGATGGACTCGCCAGGCGGCAGGTCTTCGATCCGGCACACCGTGATCATGGGGAACCTCCGGGTTGCGGGTGCCCGACAGAGAGGGGGAGCCGTCGGCCGGCCGGTGACGCCCGGCCGTGCGACGGGAGAGGAGAGACAGCGGGTGGCGCCTCGCATGACGCAACCTAATTCACTATGCGCAACATGCTTTCCGTCGCGCCCGGGGTTGTCAAGAGGGGAACGGCATCAGCCCGGGACGGCGCATGTCGTTGCGCTTCGCGCAACGCGCGGAGGGCGGGGCCGTGGCCGCACAGGCCGGTTCCACGGCCCCGCCTCCGGCCTCAGAGCGCCGAGGGGGACGGGGACTCCCGGGTCGCCGTGCCGTTGGGAGGTGTGGCGGGACCTATGCGGAGTTCGAACTCCCCGTCGTACTTCTCGTGGCCGGCCATGACGGCCGTCTCGATGGCTTCCTTGCCCTTCTGTCCACGGATGATGAGCGGGTCCTGACACAGATCGCGCGTGAGAGCGATGCACAACCCGACCATCACCAGCGTGAAGGGAGCCGCCGCGAGAATCGTGAGGTTCTGCAGTCCGGTGAGCGCGTCGCCCGTGCCGCCGCCGACGAGCAGCATGACCGCGGCGACCGCACCGGTCAGCACGCCCCAGAACACCACGATGGTCCGGGTGGGTTCCAGGGACCCGCGCTGCGAGAGCGTCCCCATCACGATCGAGGCGGCGTCCGCGCCGGAGACGAAGAAGATGCCGACGAGGATCATCACCACCAGGCTCGTCACCGAGGCGATCGGGTACTGCTGGAGCACGTCGAAGAGCTGGCCCTGCGCCGTCGTCGCGTCGCCGAGCTGTCCCTCGCCCTGCAGCCGTATCGCCGAGCCGCCGAAGATCGCGAACCACAGCAGACTGACCGTGCTGGGCACCAGGATGACCCCGCCCACGAACTGCCGGATGGTCCGGCCCCGGCTGATGCGGGCGATGAACATGCCGACGAACGGCGTCCACGAGATCCACCAGGCCCAGTAGAAGACCGTCCACCCGGACAGCCAGTCGGCGACTCCCTCGCCGCTGGAGGCTTCGGTGCGTCCCGCCATCTGCGCCAGGTCACCGACGTAGGCGGTGACGGAGGTGGGCAGCAGGTCGAGGATGAGGATGGTCGGCCCGGCGACGAACACGAAGACCGCCAGGCTCAGCGCCAGCACCATGTTGATGTTGGACAGCCACTGGATGCCCTTGGCGATGCCGGACACCGCGGAGGCGACGAACGCCACGGTCAGCACCGCGATCACGGCGATCAGCAGGCCGGTGCCGACGCTTCCCAGCCACCCCAGTTCGGTGATGCCGCTGCCGATCTGCAGGGCGCCGAGCCCCAGGGAGGCCGCGGAGCCGAAGAGGGTGGCGAAAATGGCGAGGATGTCGATGACCCGTCCGCCCCAGCCGTTCGCGCGCTCCGCGCCGATCAGCGGGGTGAACACGGCGCTGATCAGTTGCCGGCGCCCGCGGCGGAACGTGCTGTAGGCGATGGCCAGGCCCACGACCGCGTACATCGCCCACGGGTGGATCGTCCAGTGGAAGAGGGTGGTGGCCATGGCGGTTTCCGTGGCCTCGGCGGCGTCGGCCGGGGTGGTGCCCGGCGGCGGGGCGGAGAAGTGGGACAGTGGTTCGCTGACGCCGTAGAACATCAGGCCGATGCCCATGCCGGCGCTGAACATCATGGCGATCCAGGAGATGGTGCGGAACTCGGGCTGCTCGTTCTCCCGGCCCAGGGTGATCCGCCCGTAACGGCTCAGTGCCAGCCAGAGGGCGAAGACGACGAAGCCCGAGGCGGCGAGGACGAACGCCCAGCCGCCGTTCACCATGAGGGTGTCCAGCAGCGTCCCGGACACGCGCTCCAGGGAATCGGTGGCCGTGGCTCCCACCAGGATGAAGGCCAGGGTGAGGACCGCGGTGACGCCGAAGACGACGCGGTCGGTCCGGGGACGGGCGCCGGTCGCCGGGCTGCCCGGCAGGTCCGCGCGCGCCGTATGGCTTCTGCTCCCGTCTCTGCCGCGTTGTGTGTCGGTCATGGGTCGTCCTTTCGGGGGCGGTGGGGGGTTGTGAAGGGGTCGGTCGGCGGCTCACCTGCCGGCCTGTCGGGGACGCCGTCGGACTGCCGTGCGGGGAGTCCGACCGGTTCGTCCGGAAGCGGCGTGGAACGGGATCTCACGCGCCGAGCTTGTTCTGGAGCCAGGTGTGGAATTCGCCGATGTGGTGCTCGCTGGGCACCAGGACACCGCCCTTGGCATAGGACCGGGAACTCATGCCCGGCTGGGTGCGCTCACAGGCGTCGAAATCCTGCTGATTCACGCGGTGGAACAGCTCCACCGAACGCTCCACATCCGCACCGCTTTCCACGACATGCGGCAGGTACAGCCAGTCGCACTCCACGATGGTCCGGTCCTGCGCCATCGGGAACATCCGATGGAAGATCACGTGATCCGGCACCAGATTGATGAAGACCTGCGGCCTGACCGTGATCGCGTAATAGCGCCGGTCCTGCCCCTCCGTTACACCGGGAATCCGGTCCAGTCCCGCGGAACCGTCGACGGTGAACCCGTCGACCTCCTCCCCGAACGCCGCGCCGTGACCCACGAAATACTGCGCCGCATACCCGTCGGCGAACTCCGGCAACACCTCGGTCAGCTCCGGATGAATGGTCGCGCAGTGATAGCACTCCATGAAGTTCTCGATGATCAGCTTCCAGTTGGCCTTCACGTCGTACGTGATCCGCCGCCCCACCCGCAGATCGTCGATCCCGTAATTCCCGATCGACTCCACATCGCCCAGCCGCTCCACCACCGCGCCGATCACGTCCTCCTCGAAGGACGGCGGAGCATCGGCCAGGCACACCCACACATAGCCCAGCCACTCCCGGACATGGACGTCGACCAGCCCGTACCCGACCCGGTCGACATCCGGCATCGACGTCAGATTCGGCGCCGCCACCAGCTTCCCGTCCAGACCGTAGGTCCAGGCGTGGTACGGACACTGGAACGCCCGCTTGACCTCACCCGACTCCTCCAGGCACAACTTCGCCCCACGGTGCCGGCAGATGTTCAGGAACGCTTTGACCGAACCGTCCCGGGAACGGGAGACCAGCACGCTCTCCCGCCCCACCTGACAGGTCCGGAACTGACCCGGCCGCGCCAGATCCGAAGCACGGGCCACGCAGAACCACATCGCCTCGAAAACCCGCTCCTGCTCCAGGGCGAAAATCCCCGGATCGGTGTAGTAATCCCCCGGCAGCGTCGGGATCAGGCTGGAGGACGCATTCGTCACGGTCATCGTGTCACCTTCGGAAATCGTCAGACGCGCACGCGTCGGGGGTCGAACAGGGCGATGGGATGCTTGGTGGTGCCTTCGGTGGCCAGGTCGGCGAGGATTTCGCCGATCACCGGCACGAACTTGAACCCGTGGCCGGAGAACCCGCACGCCACGGTCACCCGGGGGTGCTCGGGATACGCGGAGACGACGAAATGCTCGTCGGGGGTGTTGGCGTACATGCAGGCCGCGGCCTTGAGGAAACTGCCGGGCAGGGTGGGGATGCGCGGGCGCAGGTACTCGGTCATGGCCGCGATCTCGTCCGGGTGGATCCGGCGGTCGAGGCTGTCGGGGTCGCTGGGGACGCCCTTGCGGAAGAAGGCGACCTTGGCGCCGCCTTCGGGTCCGTCGAGGGCGGGGAAGCCGTAGATCTGGGTGCCGTCCGGGTCCTCCCAGATGTAGACGGGGTGCCCGTCGGCGGAGAACGGGCCCGTTCCGCCTTCGGGCTGGAACCAGTACATGACCTGCCGTTCCACCGCCACGGTCACGCCCAGGTCGGGGAGGAGCCCGGGGGCCCACGCGCCGGGGGCGATGACCAGCCGGTCCGCGGTGTACACGCCGCGGTCGGTGGCCACCCAGACGCGACCGCCCGGTCCGTCCGCCTCCCAGCCCCGCACCTGCTCCGCGAAACGCAGCTCGGCACCGTGGGCGCGGGCCAGCTCCAGGTGGGCGGTGACGGTCGCCTCCGGCCGGGCCACCCCCGCCTTGCGCTCGTAGAAGGCGATGTCCTCGGCGGCCGGACGGAACGTCGGGAAGCGTCGCCGGATGTCGGCGGCGGTGAGGACCTCGTGGTCCAGGTCCCACTGCCGGGCGCTGTTCAGCGTGCCGGCGAACGCGGCGCTGTTCTCGCGGCCGATCATCAGGCCGCCGGTCTCGATGAAGACCTCGTGTCCCGAGTCGATCGTCAGCTTCTCCCAGAGTTCGTGGGCGCGCAGCAGCAGGGGAACGTAGGCGGGGTCCTCGAAGTAGGCCTGCCGGTAGATGCGGGATCCGCCGTGGCTGGAGCCGAGGTTGTGGGCCGGTCCGAAGCGCTCCAGGCCGAGCACTCGCTGGCCGCGGGAGGCCAGATGGTAGGCGGCGGCGCTGCCCATCCCGCCCAGACCCACGACGATCACGTCGTACGAGGAGGGCATGTGTCCATCTCCTGGTTCTTGCTGACGTTGCGTTGGTGGTGCCGGTGCCCGGACGGGCTCAGCCGGTCGGTGCCGCCCCGGGCGGGGCGGGTCAGTGCCCTCGGGCGATCCAGTCGTCGAGAGCGGGGGCCTCGGCGCCGATCGAGGTGGTGCCGCCGTGTCCGGTGTGCACGGTGGTGTCGGCGGGGAGCGTGAGCAGCCGGTCCCGGATCGAGGCGATGATGGTGCCGAAGTCGGAGTACGAGCGGCCGGTGGCGCCGGGGCCGCCCTGGAAGAGGGTGTCGCCGGAGAACAGCGCCCCCAGCTCCGGCGCGTACAGGCAGACCGCGCCGGGAGCGTGCCCGGGTGTGTGCACCACGTGCAGTCCGGTGCCGGCCACGGTCAGCAGCTCGCCGTCGGCCAGCTCCCCGTCGGGTTCCCGCTGAGGGTGTGCGAGCTTCCACAGCACCGTGTCGGCGGGGTGGAGCAGGATGGGCGCTCCGGTGCGGGCGGCGAGGGCCGGAGCCGCGTTGACGTGGTCGTTGTGGCCGTGCGTGCACACGATGGCGACCAGACGCCGGTCGCCGACCGCCGCCGCGATCGCCGCGGCGTCGTGAGCGGCGTCGATGACCAGGACCTCCTGGTCGTCGCCGACCAGCCAGACGTTGTTGTCCACCTCCCACCTGCCGCCGTCCAGTTCGAAGGTCCCGGAGGTGATCAGGTGCTCGATCCGCGCGGTCACAGGACCACCACCGAACGCAGAACCTCACCGCGGTGCATCTTCTCGAACGCCGACTCCACCTGGTCCAGGGCGATCTCCTCGCTGACGAAGGCGTCCAGGTCGAGGCGCCCCTGCAGATAGAGGTCGATCAGGGCGGGGAAGTCCCGGGACGGCAGGCAGTCGCCGTACCAGGAGGACTTCAGTGCCCCGCCGCGGCCGAAGACGTCCAGCAGCGGCAGCTCCGGCTTCGCCCCGGGCATGGGCACGCCCACCAGCACGACCGTTCCGGCCAGATCGCGGGCGTAGAAGGCCTGCTCGTACGTCTCGGGACGGCCCACCGCGTCCACGACGACATCGGCGCCGAAGCCGCCGGTGAGCGTACGGACGGCCTCGACCGCGTCGGTCTGGGAGGAGTTGACGGTGGCGGTGGCACCGAACTTCTCGGCCCACTTCAGCTTCCGCTCGTCGACGTCGACGGCGATGATGCGGCCGGCGCCGGCGACCACGGCGCCGGCGATGGCCGCCATGCCCACGCCTCCGCAGCCGATCACGGCGATCGAGTCGCCCCTGCCGACGGCGCCGGTGTTGACCGCGGCGCCGAACCCGGCCATCACCCCGCAGCCGAGCAGCCCCGCCGCGGCGGGCGAGGCGGCCGGATCGACCTTGGTGCACTGTCCGGCGGCGACCAGGGTCTTCTCGGCGAACGCGCCGATGCCGAGCGCGGAGCCGAGCGGTGTGCCGTCGAGCAGCGTCATCGGCTGGGTGGCGTTGTGGGTGGCGAAGCAGTACCACGGCTTGCCCTTGCGGCAGGCCCGGCACTGACCGCAGACGGCGCGCCAGTTGAGGACGACGAAGTCGCCGGGCGCGACCCCGGTGACGTCCGCGCCGACCGCCTCGACCACGCCCGCGGCCTCGTGACCGAGCAGGAAGGGGAACTCGTCGGTGATCCCGCCCTCCCGGTAGTGCAGGTCGGTGTGGCAGACGCCGCAGGCCTGCACCCGCACCAGCGCCTCCCCCGGGCCGGGGTCCGGCACCAGGATGGACTCCACCGAGACCGGAGCGCCCTTCTCCCGGGCGACGACGGCGCGTACCTCATGTGTCATGGTCAAGCTCCTCGCTGGGGGCCGAAGGCGGGCTTCGGTCGGACGTTCGGTGGCGGCGACGCCGGATCACGCGGGGCGGGATCGGCGCGGGAAGGGCGTGGCCCTCACTGGTGGTGGGTGCTCCGCAGGAACGAGGTCCGATGTGCTCGACGGCCCCGGCGGCCGATCGCACTGTTGCGTATCACGCACCGTTCTTCACTTAGCACAACAGTCTGGCGACCCGGAGAGGGCTGTCAAGGGGGCGGTCGGATCGAGTTGCCCGACGACGCCCGCCCGAGCCGCCCCGGCCCGGCCACACATCGCAGCGCCGTTGCGCCAAAAGATGTGCGTTTCTGCATACGCAACAGAACATCGATTGTGTGTCGGCGTCAAGACGCGCCGTTGAAGCTCTTGTAACTTCCCCGAGCGCCGGCGACGACCACTCCCGGAGGTCCGGAAGAGGCCGCACGAAGGTCGCCATGAGGATCGCCTAGCGCATAGAGTTGCGCCATGGGCAACAGTGTGGACGGCCGTTGGCCGCCTGAAGGGGCGAACTCCTCGCACCGGCCGGAGTCCCCGGTGCAGTCCGTCGACCGGGCCGTGGTCATCCTGGAGTTTCTCGGGCACCGGGAAGAGGCGGGCGTCACCGAGATGGCGGCCGAACTCGGGGTGCACAAGTCCACGGCATCCCGGCTCGCCACCGCTCTGGAGATGCGCGGGCTCATCGAGCAGACGGACGAGCGCGGCAAGTACCGCCTCGGACTCGGCCTGATCCGCCTCGCCGGTGCCGCCACGGTCCGGCTGGACCTGTCCCGGCAGAGCCGCCGGGTCTGCGAACAGCTCGCGGCGCAGGTCGCGGAGACCATCAACCTCGCCATTCTCGACGGGGACGCCGCCATCAACATCGACCAGGTGCTCGGCCCCTCGGCCATCACCACGCACAACTGGCTGGGGCGCCGTACGCCGCTGCACGCGACCTCCAGCGGCAAGGCCCTGCTGGCGCATCTCCCCGAGCCCGAGCGCGAGGGCAGACTGGCGGCACCCCTGGAGCGCTACACGCCGCGCACCGTCACCGATCCCGGCACCGTCCGGGCCCACCTGGCGAGCGTCCGCGCGGAGGGCTGCGCCTACAGCGTCGAGGAGTTCGAAACCGGCCTGAACGCGGTGGCCGCGCCGGTCTTCACCGTCAACGGGCGAGTGGTGGCCGCCCTCAGCGCCTCGGGGCCGTCCTTCCGGCTGACCGAGCGGCGACTGCGGGAGATCGCGCCCGTGGTGCGGGCCGCGGCCGGGAAGATCTCGGACCGGCTCGGCCACCTCCGCCGGTCCGTACCGCGCGAGTGAGGCGCCTCGCGCCCCGCGGGCGCGCACACCGGCGTCTCACCCACAGGGCGCCCCGAGGACGTCCTGTGGGTGAGACGGGAGCCCGGGCAGGCCGGAGACACCCCCCGGCCGCGCGGGCGTGACGGCCACCCCGGCTACGGCTGCTCGGCGAGCTCCCCGCCGGTCACGTCCCACACCTCGCAGGGCAGCACCCCGCGGAGGCGGTCCCGCGCGACGTACTCGGACGCCGCGTCGAGCAGCCAGTCGGCCAGGTAGCCGGCGAACGAGGAGCGCACCAGCACCCAGAAGCCGGGCTTGTGCTCGTCCCGGGGGACGAGCACCACCTGGGCGCGGGCGAGTGTCGTCTGGGCGCAGCGGCCGGCCCCGAAGGACCGGGGGTGCAGGTCGAGGGAGCAGCCATGCGCCAGCAGCCCGGCGGCCCGTGGCCCGGCGACGAGCAGCGTGGTGCGCTGTGCCGACACGTCCACGACGGAGGAGGGCTCCTCGCCCACGGCCGCACGCAGCCGCGCCTCCAGTTCCCCCGCGCCGCCGGGCGGGCCGACGACGAGCCACTCGTCCGGACCCAGCCACAGGACGGCCAGCTCGCCGCCCCGGCTGACGGTGTTCGGCTCCAGCGGCAGCGGTACGCCGAGCGCCAGGCCGACGGCCTCCGCCGCCGCGCTCTTGGGGTCGACGCGCAGATTGACCTGGGCGAGGAACGGGAGTTCGGCCAGGCGCAGCGCGCCGCCCGACGCCCGGCCCACGGCCGCGAGCCGGTCGGCGGCGTGCGCCAACGGGCTGCGGCGAGTGGTGATGTCAGCCATCGCGGCGTGCCCCCTCGGGGTCGTGGAGAACTGGGCTGGTGACGGTCACCGGGACCAGCTCGCCGCCCACCGGCGCGAACAGCCGCTCACCGATGCGCTCGCGTCCGCCCTTGAGGAGAGCGAGCGCGAAGGTGCGGCCGAGCGCCGCACTGCGGTAGCTGGAGGTGACATGTCCGAGCATCGGCACCGGCGGCTCGGGCAACCGGTCCGTGGCGACGAGCTGGGTGCCTTCGGGCAGCAGCGTGCCCGGCTCGTCGGGGAGCAGGCCGACGAGGTGCTTGCGGTCGGGCCTGCGGGTGTCGGCACGGGCGTGGGAGCGCTTGCCGATGAAGTCGGCCTTCTTCTTCGACACCACCCAGCTCATGCCGAGGTCCTGCGGGGTCACCGTGCCGTCGGTGTCCTGACCGACGATCGGATACCCCTTCTCGGCGCGCAGCACGTGCATCGTCTCCGTACCGTACGGGGTGATGCCGAGGGGCCGTCCGGCCTCGTACAGCGCTTCCCACAGCGCGGTCGCGTCCCACGGGGAGACGTTGATCTCGAAGGCCAGCTCACCGGAGAAGCTGATGCGGCACACCCGCGCCGGGATGCCGGCGACCTCGGTGTCGTGCCACGCCATGAACGGGAAGCTCTCGTTGTCCACGGCCAGCCGGGGGGCGAGGCCGGCGAGCACCTCGCGGGAGCGGGGCCCGACGAGCGCGACGGTGGCCCACTGCTCGGTGACCGACGTGCAGTGCACGCGCAGCTCCGGCCATTCGGTCTGGAGCCACTCCTCCATCCAGTCCAGGACGGCGGCGGCGTTGCCGGTGGTGGTGGTCACCAGGAACCGGTGCTCGGCGATGCGGATGACGGTGCCGTCGTCGAAGACCATGCCGTCGGGGCGGCACATCACGCCGTAGCGGATCCGGCCGGCCTTCAGGGTGCTCATCATGTTGGTGTAGAGCCGGTCCAGGAAGACACCCGCGTCCGGCCCCTGCACGTCGATCTTGCCGAGGGTGGAGGCGTCCATGAGGGCGACACCCTCCCGGGCGGCACGGCACTCGCGCAGCACGGCGGCTTCCATGTCCTCGCCGTCGCGCGGGTAGTACCAGGGCCGCTTCCACTGACCGACGTTCTCGAACCGGGCGCCATGGGCGACGTGCCAGTCGTGGAGGGCGGTCACGCGCACGGGGTCGTGCAGGACCCCACGGTCCCGGCCGGCGAGGGCGGCGAAGGAGACGGGCGCGTACGGGGCGCGGAACGTCGTCGTGCCCAGGTCGCCGATGCCGACCCCCAGCAGCGTGGCGACGGCTCCGCTGGTGAGCACGCCGGAGGTCTTGCCCTGGTCGTGCGCCGTGCCCGCCGTCGTGTAGCGCTTGACGTGCTCGACCGACCGCAGGCCGGCGCCCGTCGCGCGCGCCACGTCCCCGACGGTGACGTCGCGTTGCAGGTCGACGAAGCTGCGGGCGGGGTCCGCGCCCGGAACCACCCACAGGTGCGCGGCGGGCGACGTGGGGACGACCGCGGTCTCCGGGAGCGGGAACGGCCCGGCCGCGGTGAAGCCCTCGGCCTCGACCGCGCGGGCACCGGCGGCGGCGCCGTCGGCCAGGACGTCCGGCAGGCCGGGCACGCCGCGGGCGGCCCCGGCGGCCTCCACCCGCTGGCGGCAGCTTCCGGGGACGAACGAGCCGAGCGCCTCGTCGTAGCGCAGCGTCCCGCCGGCCTGGCTGAAGAGATGGACGACCGGGTTCCAGCCACCGGAGACGAGGAGCAGATCGGCGCCGATCTCCCGGGCCGGGGTCCCCTCGCCGAGGGCGGCGACGGTCACCGAGGTCAGCCGCGGCTCGCCGGCGGTGCCGGTGACGGCCTGGCCGTGCAGCACCTCGATCCCGGCCTGTGCCGCGTGGCGCGCCGCCTCGCCCGCCTCCCGCCGTGTGTCGACGATCGCCGCGACCCGCACGCCCGCCGCGGCCAGGTCGAGGGCGGCGGCGTACGCGCTGTCGTTGGTGGTGAAGACGACCGCGCGGCGGCCCGGGACGACGGCGTACCGGTTGACGTACGCGCGGGCCGCGCCGGCGAGCATGATGCCGGGCCGGTCGTTGTCGGCGAACGCGAGCGACCGCTCGTGGGCGCCGGTCGCCAGGACGACCCGCCGGGCCCGGATCCGCCACACCCGCTCGCGCGCCACGTGCGCCGGAGCCTGCGCGCCGAGGTGGTTGGTGCGGCGCTCGACGGCGAGGACGTGGTTGTCGTCGTAGTACCCGAAGACCGTGGTGCGGCGCAGCACCCGCACATCGGGGGCGGCAGCGAGGTGGTCGCGGACGCCGGCGACCCAGTCCGGCAGCTCTCCGGTGTTCAGCAGGCTGCCGCCGGGTTCGGGCTGGTCGTCGGCGAGGATGACGCGCGCCCCGCTGCGGGCGGCGGTCGCGGCCGCGGCGAGTCCGGCCGGTCCCGCGCCGACGACCAGCAGGTCGCAGTGGGCGTGGACGGCGTCGTAGCGGGCCGGGTCGGGTTCGGTGGCGAGCCGCCCCTGGCCGGGCAGACTGCCGGCGGCGAGCCCGTCGTACAGCTCGACCGTGGTCGCCGGGAGCATGGGCTCCGGGAAGGGGGCGTCGATCTGCACGACGGCGTTCGGCTCCTCGCCGCCGGCCGAGAAGATGCCGCGCGGGCGGCCGAGCTTGACGCTGGTGGCGACCTGGTGGACACCGTTGGCCAGCAGCGCGGAGGCGAGGGTGTCGCCCCGGTGGCCCTGGTAGGTGATCCCGTCGAAGCGGAAGGTCAGCGGCTGGTCCCGCGCGATCCGCCCGCCGGTGGTCAGCCGGAAGTCCTGTGCGGTCATGAGGTCACCGGCCTCGGCTCGCCGGCCCGGTAGACGGCGAGGATCTCGTTGGTCGCCGTGTCCCGGACGGCGTTGAACCAGCGGCGGCAGCCGTCGGCGTGACTCCACCGCTCGGGGAACGGCCCCTTGGGGTTGTCGCGGAAGAACAGGTAGCGGGCCCACTCCTCGTCGGTCAGGGCCGCAGGGTTCTCGGGGTAGGCCACGTGGGCCTGGCCGCCGTAGTGGAACTCGGCCTCGTCGCGAGGCCCGCACCAGGGGCAGGGAATGAGCAGCATCGGCAGGCTCCTAGTGAGCGACCGCGGCCGCGCCGTGCTCGTCGACGAGCGCGCCCGTGGTGAAACGGTCGAGCGAGAAGGGGGCGTTGAGCGGGTGCGGGGCGTCGTGGGCGATGGTGTGGGCGTACGCCCAGCCGACTCCCGGGGTGGCCTTGAAGCCGCCGGTCCCCCAGCCGCAGTTGACGTACAGGTTGTCCACGGGGGTGAGTCCGACGATCGGCGAGGCGTCGGGGCTGACGTCGACGATGCCGCCCCAGGTGCGCAGGACATGGGCCCGGGCGAAGACGGGGAACAGTTCCAGAGCCGCCGCCATCTGGCGCTCGACGATGTGGAACGCGCCGCGCTGGGTGTACGCGTTGTACGCGTCGATGCCCGCGCCCATGACCAGCTCGCCCTTGTGGGCCTGGCTGACGTACACGTGCACCGCGTTGGACATGACGACGGTCGGGTGCACGGGCTCCAGCAGTTCGGACACCAGGGCCTGCAGCGGGTGGCTCTGGATCGGCAGCCCGAATCCGGCCATGGCGGCGAGGACGGAGGAGTGGCCGGCGGCGCACAGGGCCACCTTGCCCGCGGAGATCGGGCCGAGCGTGGTCCGCACTCCGGTCACCCGGCCGCCGTGGATGTCGATGCCGGTGACCTCGCAGTTCTGGATGAGGTCGATCCCGGCGGCGTCGGCGGAGCGGGCCAGGCCCCAGGCGACGTAGTCGTGCTTGGCGATCCCGGCGCGCGGCTGGTACGTCGCGCCCAGCACCGGATAGCGCACGTCCGGCGAGACGTTGACGATCGGGCAGACGTCCTTGACCTGCCGCGGGTCGAGCCACTCGGCGTCGACGCCGTTGAGCCGGTTGGCCTCCACGCGGCGCACGCTGTCGCGGACGTCCTGGAGGCTGTGCGCCAGGTTGAGCACACCGCGCTGGGAGAACAGGATCGGATAGTCGAGCTCCTCCTCCAGGCCCTCCCACAGCTTGAGCGCGTGCTCGTAGATCCCGGCGCTCTCGTCCCACAGGTAGTTGGACCGGATGATGGTGGTGTTGCGGGCCATGTTGCCGCCGGCCAGCCAGCCCTTCTCCAGCACCGCCACATTGGTGATGCCGTGGTTCCTGGCGAGGTAGTGGGCGGTGGCGAGGCCGTGCCCGCCCCCGCCGACGATGACGACGTCGTAGGAACGCCGGGGCTCGGGCGTGCGCCAGAGCCGGTCGGGGTGCTCGGGCAGGTCGGCGCCCGGGGTGCGGGGGCTCATCGCGCGCCTCCTGACCGGCGCGGGCCGAGAGGGTGCCGGGCGGCCGGGGTCTCGCCACGGTGCGGGAACGTGTTCATACAACCTGCCTCGGTCGTGGGGACGGGAGGGGATCCCGGGAAGGCCGGGCGGGTCCGGCGCCGGCGGCGCGCTCGGCGGCCTCCACCACGTTGGTGAGCAGCATGGCCCGGGTCATGGGGCCGACGCCGCCCGGCATCGGGGCGAGCCACCCGGCGACCTTGGCCACGTCGGGGTGCACGTCGCCGAGGAGTCCGTCCGGGGTGCGGCTGATGCCGACGTCGAGGACCGCGGCACCGGGCCGGACCTTGTCCGGGGTGACCAGCCCGGGCGAACCGGCCGCCGCGACGACGATGTCCGCCTCGCGCAGGTGCCAGGCCATGCCCTGGGTACCGGTGTGGCACAGCGTCACGGTGGCGTTCTCGGACCTGCGGGTGAGCAGCAGGCCGAGGGGACGTCCGACCGTGACGCCGCGGCCGATGACGCACACCCGGGCGCCGGCGAGCGGGACGTCGTGGCGGCGGAGCAGTTCGACGATGCCGCGCGGGGTGCAGGGCAGCGGGCCGTCGACGCCGAGCACGAGCCGGCCCAGGTTGACCGGGTGCAGGCCGTCGGCGTCCTTGGCCGGGTCCATGCGCTCCAGGACGGCGCCGGAGTCCAGGCCGCGGGGCAGCGGGAGCTGCACGATGTAGCCGGTGCAGGCGGGGTCGGCGTTGAGCTCGTCGACGACGGCCTCGACCTGTGCCTGGGTGGCGTCGGCGGGGAGTTCGCGCCGGATCGAGGCGATCCCGACCTGCGCGCAGTCGCGGTGCTTGCCGGCGACGTAGGCGTGGCTGCCGGGGTCGTCGCCGACGAGCACGGTGCCGAGGCTGGGGGTGAGGCCCCGGGCGGCCAGGGCGGCGACGCGCTCGGTGAGTTCGGTGCGGATCGCCGCGGCGGTGCGGCGTCCGTCGAGGATGTGTGCGGTCACGGGGTTCCCCTTTCTCAGCCGCGCAGGCGCCGCATCGACGGGTCGAACAGGGGCTCCTCGGCGACGACCGCGGGGATGCGCCGGTCGAAGTAGCCGATGCCCAGGGTGCGTCCGGGGGTGGCGAGCCCGGCGGGGAGCCAGGCGTAGGCGATGCCCTTGCCGATGGTGTAGCCGTACGCGGCGCTGGTGACGTAGCCGACCGGGCGGTCGCCGTCGTAGACGGGCTCCTTGCCCATGACGACGGAGCGCGGGTCGTCGATCGTCAGGCAGGCGAGGCGGCGCGTCACGTCGGCCGCACGCCGCTCCAGCGCGGCGCGGCCGATGAAGTCGCCCTTGTCCATCTTCACGGCGAAGCCGAGTCCGGCCTCGTACGGGTCGTGCTCGTAGGTCATGTCGGTGCCGAAGGAGCGGTACCCCTTCTCCAGGCGGAGGCTGTTGAACGCGCCCCGGCCGGCGGCGACGATCCCGGATCCCTGTCCGGCCTCCCAGAGGGTGTCCCACAGCTTCGCGCCCATGTCGGCGGTCGTGTACAGCTCCCAGCCCAGCTCCCCCACGTAGCTCAGCCGCATGGCGGTGACGGGGACGGCCCCGATGTGCGCGCGCTGGGCCCGGAAGTACTTCAGGCCCTGGTTGGAGAAGTCCTTGTCGGCCAGTGGCTGCAGGACGTCGCGCGCCCTGGGGCCCCACAGGCCGACGCAGCAGGTACCGGCCGTGAGGTCGCGCACCTGTACCGACCCGTCGCCGGGCAGGTGCCGGGTGAACCAGTCGAGGTCGAGGTTGCCGTTGGCGCCGACCTGGTAGTGGTCGCGGCCGAGGCGGGCGACGGTCACGTCGCTGCGGATCCCGCCGTCGTGGTCGAGCACCAGGGTGTACGTGACCGAGCCGACGGACTTGTCGACGTTGGCCGTGGTCATGCGCTGGAGGAAGGCGGCGGCCCCGCGGCCGGTGACCTCCAGGCGTTTGAGGGCCGTCATGTCGTACAGGGCGACGGTCTCGCGCGTGGCCTGGGCCTCGGCGCCGACGATCGGCGACCAGTAGCGTGCCGCCCAGTCGTTGGGCACCGGGATGTCCCGGCCCTCCACCAGCGGCTCGTTGGCGGCGTACCACTGGGGCCGCTCCCAGCCGGCCGCCTCCAGGAAGAAGGCACCCAGCTCCTGCTGGCGGGCGTGGAAGGGACTGGTGCGCAGCGGCCGGGGCGCGCCGGGCGGCTGGAGGGGGTGGAGGATGTCGTAGACCTCGACGAAGTTCTGGCAGTCGCGGGCCAGCACGTACTCCGGGGCGAGCTGGTGGGGCTCGAAGCGGTTGACGTCGCACTCGTGCAGGTCGAAGGACGAGCAGTGGCCGTCGACGAGCCATTCGGCCATGGCGCGTCCGACCCCGGCGGAGTGGGTGACCCACACCGCCTCGGCCACCCAGAAGCCCTTCACGTCCGGGGACTCGCCCAGCAGGGGCAGCCCGTCGGTGGTGAAGGAGAACAGGCCGTTGAGGCCCTCCTCGACCTCGGCCTCCTTTGTCGCGGGCAGCAGCGACTGGGTCTCGGTCCATGCCTCGGCGAAGTCGTCCGGGGTGAAGCGCAGCACCGAAGGCATCCCCCCGGCGGCGTCGACGGACAGGATGTCGTCCACGTCGACGGGCAGGGGCCGGTGTCCGTAGAAGCCGATGCCGAGCCGGTCGAAGCGGTCCCGGTAGTACAGGTCCGCGTCCTGGTGGCGCAGGATCGGGCGGACGGCCTCCTGCTCCTGCCCGGCGAGGGCGGGCACCGGGCCGGTCCAGGCGAGCTGGTGGGCCAGGGGGGTCAGCGGAAGCTCCATACCGGCCATGCGGGCCACCTTGGGGCCCCAGATCCCGGCGCAGCAGACCACGATGTCCGCGGGGATCTCCCCCTGGTCGGTGACGACGGCTGTCACGCGGCCGTCCTCCGTGCGGATGTCGAGCACCTCGTGGCGGCCGAGCGTCCGTACACCACGGGCCCGGGCCGCGCGGAGCTGCGCCTCGACCGCGAGAACCGCCTTGGCCAGGCCGTCGGTGGGGACGAGGAGTCCGCCGAGCACGCGCTCGCGGGCCACCAGCGGGTGCAGTTCGACGCACTCGTCCGGGCCGATCACCCGGGCCTCGATGCCCCAGGAGGCCAGCCAGCCGTGCCGGCGGTGGAGTTCGGCCAGGCGCTCGGGGGTGGTGGCCACCTCCAGGCCGCCGACCTGCAGGAAACAGGGCTGACCGTCGACGTCGAGGGAGCAGAACTTCTCGACCGTGTAGCGGGCCAGCTCGGTCATGGTCTTCGAGGAGTTCGTCTGGAACACCAGGCCGGGGGCGTGGGACGTCGACCCGCCGGTGGCGGGCAGCGGGCCCTGGTCCACGACCGTGACCTCGGTCCAGCCCCGGGAGGACAGTTCGTCCGCCAGCGACGCCCCCACGACGCCGGCACCGATGATGACCACTCGCGGTCCCGCCATCACAAAACCTCCGGTTGCATTGCACGCAACGTACTTCGCATTGTGCAACTCACAGTGCCGGGACCCCACGAGCACTGTCAAGGGGCCGCGGCCCCCGAACGGCAACGCGCCGGCGGGCGGGACAACCGCGCCACCCCTTGACCGGCGGGTCACCCGCACTGGACGATGTTGCGTATCACCCACCACGTTGCGCTATACGCACCCATGGAGGATGTCATGTCTCCCCGACCGCAGCCCGGCCGCGAGTTCGTCCTCACCCTGTCCTGTCCCGACCAGGCCGGTCTCGTCCACGCCGTGACCACCTTTCTCGTCAGCCACTCCGGCAACATCCTGGAGAGCCAGCAGTTCGACGACCGACTGCACGACCGCTTCTTCATGCGGGTGCACTTCGAGGTCTCGGACCCGAGCGTCTCACTGGAGAAGCTGCGCGCCGGTTTCGCGCCGGTGGCCGGGACGTACCGGATCATCTGGCAGCTCCACGACGCCTCGACCCCGACCCGCACGCTGATCATGGTGTCGAGGTTCGGCCACTGCCTGAACGACCTGCTCTTCCGCAGGTCCACGGGCGCGCTCAACATCGAGGTGGCGGCGATCGTCTCCAACCACCGCGACTTCGAGCCGCTGGCCCGGAACTACGGCATCCCCTTCCACCACATCCCGGTGACCCCGCCGACCAAGGCCGAGGCGGAGGCACGCCTGATGCGCCTCGTCCACGAGCTCGACGTCGACCTGGTGGTGCTCGCCCGCTACATGCAGATCCTCTCCGACGACCTGTGCAAGCGGCTCGACGGCCGGGCGATCAACATCCACCACTCCTTCCTGCCGAGCTTCAAGGGGGCCAGGCCGTACGTCCAGGCACACGAGCGCGGCGTCAAGCTCGTCGGCGCCACGGCGCACTACGTCACCTCCGACCTCGACGAAGGCCCGATCATCGAGCAGGACGTCGTCCGTGTGGACCACTCGCGCGCCCCCGACGAGCTGGTCACCATCGGCCGCGACGTCGAGGCCCAGGTACTCGCCCGGGCCGTGGAATGGCACAGTGAGAGCCGCGTGCTGGTCAACGGCAACCGCACGGTGGTCTTCCGCTGACGGGCGCCGGCCGGGCGGCGCCCGTCCCGCGAGCCATGGATTACCAGTGGGTATAGTTGCGCTATGGGCAACTACACGGCAGAGAGCGAAACAGCAGGTCCGGCGGTGAACGGGGTGCAGTCCGTCGACCGTGCCGTCAGCGTCCTGGAGATCCTCGCCCAGCGCGGCGAGGCGGGCGTGAGCGAGGTCGCCGCCGAGATCGACGTCCACAAGTCGACCGCCTTCCGCCTGCTCGGAGCGCTGGAGGCGCGCGGTCTGGTCGAACAGGCGGCCGACCGGGGCAAGTACCGGCTCGGCTTCGGGATCGTACGCCTGGCGGGCGCGGTCACGGGCCGCCTGGACATCACGCAGCAGGGCCGGCCCGTGTGCGAGCGGCTCAGCGAGGAGATCGGCGAGACCGTGAACATCGCCGTCCTCCAGGAGCACTACGCGGTCAACCTCTACCAGGTGCGCGGCCCGGGCGCGGTGGGCACGCACAACTGGGTCGGGCAGCTCACCCCGCTCCACGCCACGTCCAGCGGCAAGATCCTGCTGGCCCACCTGCCGGAGAAGAGGCGCGCCGAAGCGCTCGCGGCGTCCCGGTTGCAGAAGCTGACGCCGCACACCCTGACCGCCAGGGCGAAGCTGGAGAAGAACCTCGCCGAGGCGCGGGAGCGCGGGTACGCGGTGACGCTGGAGGAACTGGAGATCGGGCTGCACGCCATGGCGGCCCCGATCCGGTCCCGCGACGGTGAGGTCATCGCCGCCCTCAGCGCCTCCGGCCCGGCGTACCGCTTCACCGAGGAGCGCATCCACCAGTTCGCGCCCGTGCTGCTCAAGGGCGCGGAGGAGATCAGCCACCGGATGGGCTACCTGGGCTGAGCCTCCCCCGGCCCGCGGGAGGGGGACCCGCGGTGCTCCAGGCGCACCACGATGCTCTTGGACGTCGGCGTGTTGGAGGTGTCGGCCACCGAGTCGAGCGGGACGAGCACGTTGGCCTCGGGGAAGTACGCCGCGCAGCAGCCGCGGGGCGTGTCGTAGGCGACGGCGCGGAAGGCCTCGGCCCGCCGCTCCGGTCCGTCCGGCCATTCGCTGACGAGATCCACCAGCCCGCCGTCGGTGATCCCGCGCTCCGCGAGGTCGTCGGGGTGGACGAAGACCACCCGGCGTCCCCGGCGGATGCCCCGGTAGCGGTCGTCGAGCCCGTAGATCGTGGTGTTGTACTGATCGTGGCTGCGCAGTGTCTGGAGCAGCAGGCGGCCGGGCGGGACGCGCGGCACCTCCAGCGGGTTGACCGTGAAGTTGGCCTTGCCCGTGCGGGTGGGGAAGCGCCGCTCGTCCCGGGGGGCGTGCGGCAGGACGAAGCCGCCGGGACGCCGCACCCGGGCGTTGAAGTCGGCGAATCCGGGCACGACCCGGGCGATGCTGTCGCGGACGGCGTCGTAGTCGGCCCCGAAAACCGCCCACGGCACGTCGCTGTCCGCGACGGCTCCGGCTCCGCCGCCGGGGCCGAAGAGGCTGCGTGCCAGCCGGCAGACGACGTCCGGCTCGGAGAGCAGGTGCGGGGAGGCGGGCGGCAGCCCGCCGCGCGAGGCGTGCACCACCCCCATCGAGTCCTCGACGGTGACGAACCGGTCCGCCCCGTCCGGTCCCCGGTCCCGCTCCGTGCGGCCGAGGACGGGGAGGATGAGGGCCTCGCGCCCGCAGACCGCGTGGGAACGGTTCAGCTTGGTGGAGACCTGGACGGTGAGCCGGCAGTTCCGCAGGGCCCGCTCGGTGACGGCCGTGTCCGGGCTGGCGGAGACGAAGTTGCCGCCCATGGCGAAGAACACCTTCACCTTTCCGGCGTCCATCGCCCGGATCGTCTCCACCGCGTCGAATCCGTGGTGGCGGGGCGGGTCGAAGCCGAATTCCCTCCGCAGCGCGTCGAGGAATTCCGGCGCCGGTTTCTCGTAGATGCCCATGGTCCGGTCGCCCTGGACGTTGGAGTGGCCCCGCACGGGACACACGCCCGCGCCGGGGCGTCCGATGTTGCCGCGCAGCAGCAGGAAGTTCACCACCTCGCGGATGGTGGGCACGGAGTGCTTGTGCTGGGTCAGGCCCATGGCCCAGCACACCACGACCGACGGGGCGGCCAGGACGTCGCGAGCGGTCGCCTCGATGACGTCGCGCGTGAGTCCGGTCGCCTCGGCGACGTCGTCCCAGTCGAGTTCGCGCAGCCGTCCGGCGTATGCCTCGAAGCCGTGGGTGTGCGCGGCGATGAAGTCACGGTCGAGGACGGTGCCGGGCGCGGCGTCCTCGGCGTCGAGCAGCAGCCGTGACAGCGCCTGGAAGAGCGCCTGGTCGCCACCGAGCCGGATCTGCAGGAAGCGGTCCGCGAGGGACGTGCCGCCACCGGCGACTCCGCGGGCGTTCTGCGGGTTCTTGAAACGCAGCAGCCCGGCCTCGGGCAGGGGGTTGACCGCGATGACGCGCGCACCGCGCCGCTTGGCCTTCTCCAGCGCGGACAGCATGCGCGGGTGGTTGGTGCCGGGATTCTGCCCGACGACGAAGATCAGCCCGGCGCGGTACAGGTCGTCGAGGTGGACGCTGCCCTTGCCCACCCCGATGGTCTCGGTGAGCGCCGATCCGCTCGACTCGTGGCACATGTTCGAGCAGTCGGGCAGGTTGTTGGTCCCGAACTGCCGCACGAGGAGCTGGTAGAGGTACGCCGCCTCGTTGGAGGTCCGCCCCGAGGTGTAGAAGGCGGCCTCGTCGGGGCTTCGCAGCGCCCTGAGCTCCCGGGAGACGACGGTGAACGCCGTCTCCCAGGTGACCGGCACATACGTCTCCGAGCCGGCCGGCTTGTACATCGGCTCGGTGAGGCGGCCCTGCTGGCCCAGCCAGTAGTCGCTGCGCCCCGCGAGGTCGCCCACCGGGTGCGCGGCGAAGAACGCGGGGGTCACCCGGCGGACGGTGGCCTCCTCGGCGACGGCTTTGGCGCCGTTCTCGCAGAACTCGGCCACGCTGCGGTGATCACCCTCCGGCCAGGCGCAGCCGGGGCAGTCGAAGCCGTCCTTCTGGTTGACCTTGAGCAGCGTGAGCGCCGTGCGCCGCACGCCCATCTGGTCGTATCCCATGCGCAGCGCATGGGTCACCGCGGGGATCCCCGCGGCCCAGTCCTTGGGCGCGGACACCTCCAGCGCGTCCTCGCCGGGGTCCTCGCGCGGTGCCTTGCGTGCCATGACTGCCTCTCCTCGTCGTGTGCCGGATGGGACTGCCGCGGCGGTGCGCCGGGCTTGTGCCGGAGTCAGGTGGGGAACGCGCCGGTGCGGGGCTCGCCGGGCACCGGGACACCGCGCCCGGCACAAGCCCGGGAACGCGTCCCCGGCCCCGCGCGACCCCGGGCGTCGACGTCCTGCCGATCCGGATCCGTCCCGGTCACCGGCTTCGCCTTCACCACGCGTCAGACGCGCACGCGCCGGGCGCCGGCCCGGCGGCGCGGGGGCGGTTGCGCCGAGGCTGCCGCCTCGGCGCCCCAGCGAGCAGTGACCCGTACCGCGTCGAGCGTCGAGGCCACGTCGTGCACGCGCAGGCACCAGGCGCCCTGCGTGGCGGCGAGCACGGAGACGGCGGTGGTCGCGGCGTCCCGCGACCGGGCGGGGCGCGGCTGCCCCGTTGCCGGATCCGCCAGCACGCGCCCCAGAAACGACTTGCGGGACGCGCCGACCAGCACGGGGTACCCCAGCGCGCCGACCTCCCCGAGACGGGCCAGCAGCTCCCAGTTGTGCCCGGGCGCCTTGGCGAAGCCCAGCCCGGGGTCGACGATCAGGTAATGGGGTGGAATCCCCGCCCGCAGCGCGGCCTCGACCCTCAGGCTCAACTCGTCGACCACGTCGGTGACGACGTCGTCGTAGACCGCGTTCGCCTGCATGCCGGCGGCGTGCCCGCGCCAGTGCATCAGCACGTACGGCGTGGCGGACCGCGCCATCAGCGGAAGCATCCCGGGGTCGGCCAGGCCGCCCGAGACGTCGTTGACGAGCCGTGCGCCCGCGTCGAGAGCGCGGGCGGCGACATCGGCCCGCATGGTGTCGACGCTGACGGTCCCGCCCGCCGCGGCGAGTTTCCGCACGACGGGCAGGACGCGCCGCAGCTCCTCCTCGACCGGCGGGCGTGCGGCGCCGGGACGGGTGGACTCACCGCCCACGTCCACGATGTCCGCGCCCTGCTCGAACAGCACGAGTCCGTGCGCGACAGCGGTCTCGGGAACGAACGAACGACCGCCGTCGGAGAACGAGTCCGGCGTGACGTTGACCACTCCCATGACCAGCGTCCGGCCGGGCCGCGGCAGCCCGCACGGGTGGAGCTCCGGCACTCCGGGACGCGGTGCGGCGGTGGCGCGGGCCGTGCGGCTCACCGGGATCCGCCCTTCCGGCTCCTCACCCGAGGTCCCCGGCGGGCGAGACGACACGCGGACATCATCACGACCACCTCGATGCATATAACGAAACTCATTGCGCAAGGCGCAACGTCAGTCTGGAGTCGCCCCTCCCCCTTGTCAAGGAGCCGGCCCCCGACGCCAGGGCGAGCAGCCGGGCCGCCTTCAGCTCCGTCTCCGCCCACTCCCGCTCCGGGTCGGAGTCCCAGGTGATACCGGCGCCCGTACCGAAGCGCAGCGCCGGGCCCCCGGGGGCGGAGCGGTCGATCCAGAAGGTGCGGATGCCCACGGCCAGCTCGCCGGTCCCCCGGTCGGCGTCGACCCAGCCGATGCCGCCGCAGTACGGACCGCGGGGCGCCGTCTCCAGTGCCCCGATGATCCGCAGCGCGCTGGACTTGGGCGCGCCCGTGACGGAGCCGGGAGGGAACGTGCCGGCCAGCAGCCCGGGCCAGCCCACCCCCTCGGCCAGCTCGCCCCGCACGGTGGAGA
Organism: Streptomyces sp. URMC 129; assembly: GCF_051386415.1. Classification (NCBI taxonomy): domain Bacteria; kingdom Bacillati; phylum Actinomycetota; class Actinomycetes; order Kitasatosporales; family Streptomycetaceae; genus Streptomyces; species Streptomyces sp. URMC 129. Next base: position 13,029 of record NZ_JBPQTQ010000040.1, on the reverse strand, counting down.
CCAGGTGGACCAGGCCCGGATGGCGCTGGACCGCGCACAGCTCCGGCACCGTCACGGATCCGGTGGCGCAGACACGGCCCAGGTCGTTGCGGACCAGATCCACGATCATCACGTTCTCGGCCCGGTCCTTCTCCAGCAGGTCGTCCGCGGTCCGGCCGGTGCCCTTGATCGGCCCGGACTCCACGGTCCGCCCGGTGCGCCGCAGGAAGAGCTCGGGCGAGGCGGTGGCCACCTCGACGCCGTGGGCCGGCAGCCGGACCGTGCCGGCGTACGGGGCGGGGTTGCCGCGGGCCAGCAGCGAGGTCAGGGCGTCGGCGTCGGCCGTCGCGGGATCGGGCAGCGGCGCGGACAGCACCCGGCACAGATTGGCCTGGTACACCTCGCCCGCCGCGATGTGCTCGCGGACGCGCCGCACGCCCGCCGTGTACGCGACCCGGTCCAGGGACGAGGTCCAGTCGGCGGTCGCAGGCCCGCGCCAGGCTCCGGCCACGGGGGCGGGCACCGGCGCGCGGCGCACGTCCCCGAAGCGGGCACACACCAGACGGCCCTCGAAGCCGGCGACCACCGCCCAGAAGCCGGACGAGTCCAGGGCCGCGGGGTCGCTGGTGACGTCGCGCAGGTCAGCGGCGACAAGGCCGTCGAAGCGGGCCAGAGGGGCGAGGTCGTGCACGGCGGCGAGCCTTTCTCGTGACCTGGGCCGGGAGCTCCGGGGGCCGGGGTCACCCCCGCTCCCGGCGCGGGCCGGACCGGCGCCGAGCACCGGGAGGCGCCGAGAGCTCGTGAGGGTGGCGCGCAGAGAGAGCCCCTATGTTGCACATAAAGAGACGCATATCTCAATGTACAACAACAGACTGCCGCCCTCGGAGCCGCTTCCTCCGGTCGCGTCGACCGGGCCCCCCCCCGCCCGTGCGACATCCCGCGGGACGGAGCCCGCGGATCGCGTACCACCCGGTCCGCACGTGCCGATCGGGTTGCCGAACGCGTCGGTCTCCCGCTCCCGGTGGGGCACGCCGGCCTCGCCCACCACGGGGAGCCGGCCATCCGGCCGTCCCATCGGCGTGTGTGTCGTCGCCTTCGACGGGCCGCGCCCCTTCGGCACGGACGACGTCGCGTACGCCCGCGGGCAGGCTCCGCCCGGGCCCCTCAGGACGTTCCCGGCACACGGGCCGTGGGCGTGCGAGGCTCGGGAGGGCACGGAGTCCGTACACGCGACGCGAAGGACGTGAGCACCCCGCGCGGAACGGTTCTCCACGCTCCCGGGGACGTGCGTTTCGAGGAGCGCGCGGCCCGGAGATCGTCAGGCCGACCGACGCGGTCATCAGCCGCCCGCCCGCCGCGCCCACCGGCCGAAGGGGGCGGGACGTGGCGCCGCCGTTGCGCACCGGCGGCGCCGTGGGGCCGGGTCCGGCCGTCACCCGGGGGCCCTGCGGGTGACGGGGGGCGGGACGCGGCGGTCGCCGGTCAGGCGGTCGGCCGCGGCCCCCGGGTCAGCAGGCGCAGGGGCAGCAGGAGGTGACCTGCACGTCGTCGATCACCGGCCCGTAGGCGCTGCCGGGGGTGGTGCTGACGAACGACAGCGTCGTGGTGGCGCCGGTGGCCACGAAGGTCACCTGCCGTTTGATGTATCCCATGTCGGTCAGCGACGTGCCGGTGATGTCGAAGGAGAAGTCCTGGATGTTCTGGCCGTCGAGCAGGACCCGGCCGGTCTTCAGGGCCGGGCCGCCTGCCGGGTTTCCGGCCAGCGCGTACGTGACGGTGTAGGTCTCCCCCGGGGTGGTGGTGAAGGTCTGGGCCACCGCTCCCGTGTTGCTGCCGTTGAGGTCGAGGGACTGATCGCCCTCGGCCGCCTGCCAGAGCCCGTCGTCGACGAGGTCCACGGACCCGCTGGACACCTGCCACGGCCCGATGAACTGCCCCGCCGGGAAGTTGGTGAACGAGTCCGTCCGGGCGAACGGGGACTCGAAGCTGCCGTTGTCGAACCGGCTGACGAGAGGGGCGACTTCCGCCGTCCCGGTCCCCTCGGCCGGGGCGGCCAGCGCGGTGCCGGCGCCGGAGATCAGCACGGCGGCGACGGCGGGCGCGGTGAGTGCGGTGAGTAAGGAGCGCTTGGGTAACACGATTCCTCCTCGGTGAACGGCCCCGGCCTCCCTGACGTTCGGGCCGGGAGCTTCTCAACTCTCCTTGAAAATGGTTGAGTTGGGCCACACCGCAGGGGCGGGGTGCGGAGGTGCGCGGCCGGGGCGCGGCGCCCGTCGCGGGCGCGTTCCTCCGCGACGCGCCGATGCGCGTGTCCGGGCGCCGTTCCGCGCCCCCACCGTCACGACGCCCGTGCCGCGGGGACCGGATGCCCGCCGGAGCAGGGCTACGGCGCGACTGCCTTGCGCAGCGTCCGCAGGCAGAGCGTCAGCGCCTCGTGCTTCGTGCCGCCGGCGCGGGTCCGCTCCCAGGCGGCGTACAGCAGCGACCACAGCACCTGGGAGATCCAGGCCGCGTCCAGGCCGGTGTCGAAGTCGCCCTGCGCGTGCCCGCGCTCGACGAGGCGGGTCAGGGCCCGGTCGGCGTCGGTGTCCTCCTCCCAGCCCTCCCAGTTCCAGACCGCCGCCAGCGACTCGTCGAAGACGAGGCTGAGCGCGTCCCCGAGCTCGAAGAGCTCCTGGCACAGCCGCTCCAGCGCGAGGAGCGCGGGCCCCTCCTCCAGGCGGGCCCGCTCGGTGGCGACGGCCACCTTCTCCAGCACGTCCGCGCCGAGGGCACGCACCAGGTCGGAGCGCTCCGGGAAGTAGCGGTGCACCGTCGTGCGGCCGACCGCCGCGGCGGCGGCCACGTCCGCGAGGGAGGCCGCGGAGTTCGTGGCCAGCACGGCGGTGGCGGCGTCGAGGATGGCACGCCTGGTGCGGCTGCGCGCCCCGGCTCTGCTGCTGGCGGCGGTGTTCATGGCCCTACCGTAGCGCGAGGCCCATTATGGAACACGTTTGACACTGATGGAACGTCGATGTTCCACTGGCGAACATGATTGCTCCGGATAGTCTGCGGATCCTGTGGTCGTTCGCCCGCCCGCACCGGCGCGCGCTGGGCGGCGGCCTGCTGCTGGCGCTGGCCGCGTCCGCGATGGGCCTGGCCACGCCGATGGTGACCAAGCAGGTCCTGGACGCGCTGGACGACGGCACCTCGCTGCGCGGGCCGGTGCTCGCGCTGCTCGGGCTGCTCGTCGTCGGCGCGGTGCTGTACTGCGTCGAGTGGATCCTGCTCGGCACGATCGGCGAGCGCGTGGTGCTCGAAGCCCGGGAGTCGATGGTGCGGCGGTTCTTCCGCGCCACCGTGCCCGCAATCACCGCACGGCCACCGGGCGAGCTGGTCACGCGCGCCGTGTCGGACACGGTGCTGCTGCGCGAGGCCGCCTCGTCCAGCGTCAGCGGGCTGATCAACGGTGTGGTCATGCTGGTCGGCACGCTGGTGCTGATGAGCGTGCTGGACCTGGTGCTGCTCGGCACGACCGTGGCCGCGGTGCTGGTCGTGGTCCTGCTCTTCGGCGTGCTGATGCCGGCCATCGCGAAGGCGCAGGAGCGGGCTCAGGAGCACGTGGGCCGCGTGGGCGGCACGCTGGAGGGCGCGCTGCGGGCGATCCGCACGGTCAAGGCCAGCGGCGCGGAGGACCGGCAGGCGGAACGCATCGCGGAGGACGCGCGGGCCTCGGCCCGCCACGGCATCCGGGCCGTCCGCCTGGAGGCCACGGCGTGGACCATCGCCTGGACCGGCGTCCAGCTCGCGGTCATCCTCATTCTCGGTGTCGGCGCGTGGCGGGTCAGCGAGGGCCATCTGGAGATCTCCAGCCTGATCGCCTTCCTGCTCTACGCCTTCGGGCTGATGGAGCCGCTCACGGAGCTGTCCCAGGACCTCACCGCGCTGCAGTCGGGCATCGCCGCGGCGGAGCGGATCAAGGCCGTGGAACAACTGGCCCAGGAGGGCCAGGAGGGCCACGGGGGTCACGGGGGCGACGCGCCACGGACGGCGGTGCCCGACCGAGGCACGGGCGGCCCGGTGATCGAGGTGCGCGGCGTCACGGCGGCCTACGGTCCGGAGCGGGAACCGGCCGTGCGCGGGCTGGACCTGGCGCTCCCGCGCCGCGGGCACGTGGCCATTGTCGGGCCGTCCGGAGCGGGCAAGACCACGGTCTTCTCCCTGCTGCTGCGCTTCCTCGAGCCGCGGCGGGGCGAGCTGCTGCTGGACGGTGTCCCGTACGAGCGGCACGGCCACGCGGCGGTCCGCGCCCGGCTGGCGTACGTGGAGCAGGACACGCCGGTGGTGCCCGGCACTCTGCGCGACAACCTGCTCTACTCCCGCCCCGACGCCGGCGAGGCGGAGCTGCGCCGGGTGCTCGCGGACGTACGGCTGGCGGAAAAGGTGGCGTCGCTGCCGGACGGCCTGGACACCGAGCTGTCGTCGGCCGCGGTGTCGGGCGGCGAGCGGCAGCGGATCGCGCTGGCGCGGGCGCTGCTGCGGGAGCCGGACGTCCTGCTGCTGGACGAGGCGACGGCCCAGCTCGACGCGCTCACCGAGGCGGCGGTGCACGACTGCGTCCGGCGGCGGGCCCGCGAGGGCGCGGTGGTGACGATCGCGCACCGGCTGTCCACCGTGGTCGACGCGGACCTGATCGTGCTGATGGAGTCCGGCCGGATACGGGCCCAGGGCACCCATGACGAACTGCTCGCGGCGGACGGGCTCTACCGCTCACTGGTGGCGGCGCTGCGGATGGCGGACGGGGCGCCGACGACGTGACGCGCGCCGGGGGGACGGAAAGGGGTTGTCGATAGCGTGTATCCGATATATCGTTGATGCATCGCGATGCTTACGCGATCCAACACAGAAGGAGCAACGAATCATGCGATCCCACCACTTTTCCCACCGGCACGGCCTCGGCGACAGGGGCCGGGCGGCTTTCGGTCCCTTCGGTCCTCCCTTCGGCGGTCCGGGGCGCTTCGGCCCCGGCGGCCCCGGCGGTCGAGGGGGGCGCGGCGGGCCTGGAGGGCGTGCCCGCAGGGGCGACGTCCGGGCCTCGCTCCTGGCTCTGCTCAGGGAACGGCCGATGCACGGCTACGAGATGATCCAGGAGATCGGCGAGCGGAGCGGCGGCGCCTGGCGCCCGAGCCCCGGCTCGGTCTACCCCTCGCTGCAGCTTCTCGAGGACGAGGGCCTGATCACCTGCGAGACGGAGGGCGGCAAGAAGCTGTTCACCCTGACCGAGGAGGGCCGCACCGAGGCGGAGGCCGGCCCGGAGGCTCCCTGGGAGGAAGCCGGCCGGGGGGTCGACTGGGAGGCCATGCGGGAGATCAGGCAGGCCGGAACAGCCCTGGGCGAGGCCCTGCGCCAGACATGGACGACGGGCACCCCGGAACAGCGCGAGAAAGCACTCGCCGTGATCAACGAGGCCCGCAAGAAGCTCTACCTGATCCTCGCCGAGGAGGACTGAGCGGCACCGACGAGCGGTTGCCCGCTCCCCCTCCACCGGCGGGACGCGCGCCGCCGCCCGGCCACGGGACCCGCGGTGCTCCGGGTCATACGTCGCCGTCGAGAAGAACTGGCCCGGCTCCGACAACGGCCTGCTGCGGGCGCGTTCCACCTCCGTGGGCGGCTAGGAGCGGTTCGGGCTGTGGGTCGACGACGCGACCGGCCACTGCGCGATCCGCTCCCTCGCCAACGGCCGCTTCGTCGCGATGGAGCACGGCTGGACCGGCTCGCGCCGGTACGCGCTGCGGGCCCGTTCCACGGACTGGCTCGGTTCGTGGGAAGAGTTCGACATCGGGGAGCTGGCCTGAGGCCGGTCCCGGACTGCCCCGGGACCTCCCTGTCCGCCCGCGGGCGCGTGGCCCCGCGGGCGGTTCACCCGCCGCCGCGACGACCGTCCCGCCCGGTCGGCTCCCCGCCCCCGTCCGTATCCGCGTCCGCGTCCGGTGTGCTGTAGGCGAGGAGGACCCGCCCGAACAGTTCCTCGCGGCGGCGGCGGGCGGTCTCGCTGCCCGGCTCCAGCAGGACCTGCACGGCGGTGCCGTCGTGGACGGCCACCAGCGCCTGCCCCAGCGCCGCCTCGTCGGGGACCCGGCGCCCGGCCCGGCCCAGCGCGGCCACCACGATCGGCAGCACGGTGTCCTGGATCGCCTGCTCCCGGGCGGCCATCACGCGGCGCAGCGGCGGAGTGCGCAGCGCGTGCGCGGTGAACTCCGCCGTCACCCGGTACCAGGCGTCCTCGACGGGGATCGCGGTCAGCGCGGCCCGCAGCACTTCCTCCGGGGTCGCCTCCTCCCCCACCGTCCCCAGCGCGGCCCGCAGGTCGTCCAGCATCCGGGTGGAGCGCCGCTCCCACATGGCGAGGAACAATTCGTCGAGCGAGGTGAAGTTCGAGTAGAAGGCGCCCCGCGAGTACCCGGCGCGCTCGCAGACCTGCTCGACGGTGGAGCGGCCGAAGCCCTCCTCGGCGAACACCTCCAGCGCCGCGTCGAGCAGCCGCTGCCGCGTCCGCGCCCGCCGCGCGGTCACCCGCCGGGCCGGGGGCGCGCTCCGCCCGGCCGGAGTCGTCGCCTCTGGCGCCATCGTCCCTCGCTGTCTTTCCGACGCGCTGCGATACATGAACGTATCCGATCTGTCCGGCAAGCGACAAGGACGGCACCGCCCTCGCCCGTGAGCGGACGGGCGACGGCCCGCCCGTGGCCCTGCCCGCCGGGGCCGCCCACACCCGCGTACCGGTGCGGCCACGACCGCCCGGCCGCCCAACCCCTCGTTTCCGCACGGTAATTGACGTGGCGCCGGGCGGCGCCGCCGGTAGCCTTCGCCGTGCGCGCGCGGCGCCGTCCCCGGCTGATCCGTGTGTCCCTGACGGCGGTTGACCCGCCGGGGCCTCGGCGCCGCACGTCCGCACCCGGGACCGCACCGACCACGAGGGAACCTCACCCATGCCACGCATAGCACGCCGCGCGCGGCGGCTGCTGCCGAAGACCGCAGCGTCCCTGGCCGCCGTCCTGGCGATCGGTGCCCTGCCGCAGTCCAGTGCCGTCGCGGGGGACGGCCCGCCCGGCCGGGAGCAGGTCGAGGTCGGCGTGCTCGTCATCACCATGTTCGACGGCGAGACCGCCCCGTGGCTGGAGAACGAGTCCCTCCCGCTCACCGTGGACATCCCGGGCGCCTACCGGCCGCTGCGGTGCGACACCGGCGGACTGTGCGTCGCCCAGATCGGCATGGGGAAGTCCAACGCCGGTATCAGCATGGAGGCGATTCTCGGCAGTCCGGAACTGGAGCTGAGCGACGCCTATTTCCTGACGGCGGGCATCGGGGGCACGCCGCCGGAGAACGGGACGCTCGGCTTCGCCGCCTGGGCGCGCTGGATCGTGGACTACGACCTGGGCCACCACCTGCCCCCGGAGGACGTACCCGGCGTCCCGCACGGCTACCTGCCGATCGACAACGACACGAGCGTGTACCGCCTCGACGAGGAACTGGTCACCACCGCCTACGAGGTGACGAAGGACGTCGAACTGACCGACAACCGGGAGTCGGTGGACAACCGCGCCCAGTACCCGGGCGAGGCGGACGACAAGCCCTACGTCACCGTGTGCGACACCGTCACCGGGGACAACTGGTTCGCCGGCCGGGAGGCGTCGGAGCGGGCGCAGTACATCACCGACCTGCGCACCGGGAACCGCGGCGAGTACTGCACGACGCAGATGGGGGACAACGCCACCGCCGCCGCCCTGGACCGGCACGGCCACCTCGACCGCTACCTCAGCCTGCGCACCGCCAGCGACTTCGACCAGCCGTACCCGGGGCAGAGCCTGGAGGATCTCCTCGCGCACTTCCCCGGCTACGGGCCGTCCGTCGAGAACGCCTACCGCGTGGGCTCCGCCATGGCCCGCCACCTCCTCGGCCGTCCCGCCGCGGACGCGGGGTCCGGCGGCTGACGGACTTGCGGAGGGTGGGCGGAGGCCCGGGCGGACTCCCCGGTCAGCGGGGCGTCTTGCCGGGGGCGTACGGCAACAGGGCCATCTCGCGCGCGTTCTTGATGGCCCGGCTCATCTGCCGCTGCTGCCGGACGGTGAGCCGGGTCACCCGGCGGCTGCGGATCTTGCCCCGGTCGGAGATGAACTTCCGCAGCAGGTCGGTGTTCTTGTAGTCGATGTAGGTGATCCCGGCCGCGTCCAGGGGGTTGGGCTTGGTGGCGCGGCGGTCCTTGCCCCGCTCGGACTTCCTCGTCGGCATGACGCCTTCTCCGCTCCTTCTCCGCTCGGCAGCAGATGGAAATGGTTTTCATGAGCAGCCTACCGGAGCGGACGTGCGGGCCGCGGCCGGGGCGCCGCGGCGCGGGGAAGGCTTCGGCGATCTTTCGGGGCCGCGGCGGTCAGGCCGGGTCGGCGGGGGCGCGCCGGGTCTTCCGGGCCTGCCAGGAGGCCACGGCGTAGAGGGGCAGGGCCAGGACGAGCAGGGCCAGCGGGGCGCCCGTGCGCAGCAGCCACAGGGAGCGGGCCGCCGCCTCGGCGTCGTCGGCCTGACTCCGGACGCTCTCGTCCGTCGACCGCACCTCGACGTCGCTGACCGGGAGGAGCGCCACGGGCTCCGGCTCGACGGAGGCCTGGGCGACGAAGGTCTGGTGCTGCTCGGTGTCCAGCACGATGCCCGTCGCGGAGTCGACCCAGATCCGCAGGTCGGTGGTGGCCGCGTAGGTGAGCGGCACGGTGTCGGGCAGCGCCTCCAGCGCGGCGGCGTCCGGGCGCCGGTCGGCGGGGAGGGCGGCGGCGATGCCGGTGACGACGTCCCTGGGCAGAGCGGCCGGGAGGGCGGCGGTCCGGTCCGGGTCGGCCAGGGGTCCCTCGGCGTGCACCGTGTAGACGTGGGCGGTGCGGCCCTCGACCGTCTCCGTGCGGTCGTAGACGGCGGTCGTCGCGGTGCGGGTCGCGGAGTCCCAGAACGGGTAGTCCCGCTCGTCCGGCGCGATGGGCCAGCCGATCACCAGGCCGTCGTGGGGCGCGGCGCCGGAGTCGTCCGGTACCGGGGCGTCCTCGAACGACTCGCGGTCCACGGCCCACTGCTCGTCCGTGGCGAGCAGCTCCCGGTCGTCCGGGCCGGTGATCACCCGGTGGTCGGAGAAGACCGCGGTGTCACCGCTGGTGTCCACGACCTGGACGCGGCGGTCGACCGTCACCGGCACGTCGCCGAGCAGGGCGCCCGCGAGGTCGCCGGACTCGACGGCGGCGGCGTCGAGCATGTCCATGGTGCCGGTGTACCGCACCGTGATGTCCACGTCGGACGGGATCCGGGCGAGCTCCGGGTACACCCCGAGGCGCACCACGCCCGAGGCGGCCAGCAGCACGGTGGCGGTTCCGGTGAGTACCCAGACTGACTTGCGCATGACGCCTCCTCTGTGCGAACGCACAGCGATGTACGGGGATGCGGAGTGCGGAGTGCGGCGGCTGTTCCGGAGGTTCGTCAGGCAACGTAGGGTCGCCGCGCGGGGACGTCAATAAGGTGGGAGCGCTCTCACCCGGACCAGTGATGGCCCAGAAGTCACAAGGGATATCCCGCCTCACCGGGATGGAACAGCCGGGCGGCTGTCGAAGAGGATCCGGATTCCAGGCCGCCGGGGACCGGGAGGCGCGCGGCGTCGGCCGTCGCGGGCGCGCCCTTGAAATTCGCGATCGTGAATGCCCGCATCACCGCGGGCTTCGCCGGGGGTCGGTCCGTCGTGATGCCCGGGGCCGGGGCCGGGACGGCGCGCCAGGTGGCGTAGACGCGGTCGAGGTCGACGGCGTCGGGGGCGATGCGCCCCTGCTGGTGGATGCCGATCAGGGTGCCGAGGAGGACGACGGCGAGGGCGTCGGGGTCGAGGCCGGGCGGGAGGGCGGCCGGGTCCGGCCACGCGCGGACCGGGGAGCGCAGGGCGCCGTGGAGTTCGGCGTAGTGCCCGTGGAGCGGGGAGCCGGGCGCCACGGCCTCGGCGATCAGGGTGAGGAACAGCCTGCTCGTCGGCGCGTCCGGCGCGGCCATCGTGTCGCAGGCCGGGCGCTGCCGGGTGGGACCGGCATCGGAGCGCTGCCGGCGGGGCTGCTGACCCGGCCGGCCGCGGACCCCGGCTCCTGCGTCCCGTCCGACGGCCCGCGCCTGGGCCCGGTGGTGGCCGATCTGGTGTCCGCGCTGTTCGCCCACGAGCTGGGGGCGGGCCGCTGCCTGCCGCCGGAGTCCCACCGGCGGACCCTGCTGCTGCGCGTGCGGGCGTTCGTCCAGCGGCACGTGCGCGACCCGGATCTGAACGCCGGTCACGATCGCCGCCGCGCACCACCGTACGGAGGCCGCCGCGCCTGCGAAATATCGCCCGCCCGGTTGCGGCGGAAGATGTGACCGCGTCACACGACGGATCGCGCGGGCGCCTCCTTGTCGCCGCGCGAACCCATCGGATACGTTCATGTATCGAACGAGGGTCGCCGTGCGCGCCGGAGCGGCGCGGCGCACCGATCGCGTGAGGAGACACCGTGGCGGACGACGCCGACGTCATCGTCGTGGGAGCCGGACTGGCCGGGCTGGTCGCGACGTACGAACTGACCCGCGCGGGACGGCGGGTGATCGTCGTGGACCAGGAGAACGAGGCGAACCTCGGCGGCCAGGCGTTCTGGTCGCTGGGCGGACTGTTCTTCGTGGGCAGCCCCGAGCAGCGCCGCATGGGCATCAAGGACTCCCCCGACCTGGCGCTGGCCGACTGGCTCGCCTCGGCGGGCTTCGACCGCGACCGGGAGGACCACTGGCCCCGGAAGTGGGCGCACGCCTACGTGGACTTCGCCGCCGGGGAGAAGCGGCGGTACCTGCACGGCCTGGGCCTGCGCGTGACGCCGATGGTGAGCTGGGCCGAACGCGGCGCGGGCACCGCCACCGGCCACGGCAACTCGGTGCCGCGCTTCCACATCACCTGGGGCACCGGGCCCGAGGTGGTGCGGGTCGTCCGGGAGCCCGTGCTGGCCGCCGCCGGCCGCGGGCTGGTCACCTTCCGGCACCGGCACCGGGTGGACGGGCTGATCACCGAGGGCGGCGCGGCGGTGGGCGTGCGCGGCACCGTGCTGGAGCCGTCCGCCGCGCCGCGCGGGGTCGCGTCGTCGCGGGAGGCGGTGGGCGCGTTCGAACTGCGGGCGCAGGCCGTGGTGGTGACCTCGGGCGGCATCGGCGGCAACCACGACCTGGTGCGGGCCAACTGGCCGGCCGACCGCCTCGGCCCGGCGCCGGAGTCGATGCTCACGGGCGTGCCGGCGCACGTCGACGGCCGGATGCTGGGCATCGCGGAGGGCGCGGGCGCGTCGGTCGTCAACCGCGACCGGATGTGGCACTACACCGAGGGCGTCGCCAACTGGGACCCGGTCTGGCCCGGCCACGCGATCCGCATCATCCCCGGCCCGTCCTCGCTGTGGCTCGACGCGACCGGGCGGCGGCTGCCCGCCCCGCTGTTCCCCGGGCACGACACGCTGGGCACGCTGCGGCACATCCTGGGGACCGGCCACCCCTACACGTGGTTCGTCCTCACCCGCTCCATCGTGGAGAAGGAGTTCGCCCTGTCCGGCTCGGAGCAGAACCCCGACCTCACCGGCAAGGACCTGGGGCTGGTGCTGTCCCGCGTCCGCAAGGGCGCGCCGGGACCGGTGCAGGCGTTCCTCGACCGCGGCGAGGACTTCGTGGTCCGCCGCACGCTGCGCGAGCTGGTCGACGGCATGAACGCGATCGCCCCCGGCCCGCGGCTCGACGCCGCCGAGGTGGAACGCCAGGTCGTGGCCCGCGACCGCGAGGTCGGCAACGCCTACTCGAAGGATCTGCAATTGATGACCGTCGCCAACGCCCGCGCCTACTGGCCGGACCGGCTCACGCGGGTCGCGAAGCCGCACCGGCTGCTGGACCCCACGCACGGGCCGCTGATCGCGGTGCGCCTGCGCGTCCTGACCCGCAAGACGCTCGGCGGCCTGGAGACGACGCTGGACTCGCAGGTGGTGCGGCCCGGCGGCGAGGTGTTCGACGGCCTGTACGCGGCCGGCGAGGCCGCCGGCTTCGGCGGCGGCGGGGTGCACGGCTACAACGCGCTGGAGGGCACCTTCCTCGGCGGCTGCGTCTTCTCCGGCCGCGCGGCCGGCCGCGCCCTCGCCCGGGGCCTGGCGTGAGCCCCCGCACCGCGCTCGTGACGGGCGCGTCCTCCGGCATCGGCGCGGCGGTGGCCACGGCGCTGGCCGGGCGCGGCTACCGGGTCCTGGGCACCAGCCGCGACCCGTCGCGGATAGCCGCCCCGGTGCCCGGCGTGGCCTACCTGGCGCTCGACCTCGCCGACGAGGCGAGCGTCGAGTCGTGCGCGGCGGCGGCCGGCGCCGTCGACGTCCTGGTCAACAACGCGGGCGAGAGCCAGAGCGGGCCGATCGAGGAGCTGCCGATGGACGCGCTCCTGCGGCTGTTCCAAATCAACGTCTTCGGCGCGGTGCGGCTCACCCAGCTCCTGCTGCCCGGCATGCGGGAGCGGGGGTACGGGCGGGTGGTGATGGTCGGCTCGATGCTGGCCAGCTTCCCGCTCGCCTACCGCTCGTCGTACGTGGCGTCCAAGGCGGCGCTCAAGGGCTTCGCCAGCGCGGCCCGCCGCGAGGTGGCGCCGTACGGGGTCGCCCTCACCACCGTCGAGCCGGGCTCCATCAACACCGGCATCAGCGAGCGGCGCACCCAGTACCTGGCCGACGGCTCGCCGCACACCCAGCGGTACCACCGGATGCTGACGGCGCTCAACGCCAACGAGGCGAAGGGCGTCCCCGCCGAACGCGTGGCCGCCACCGTGGTGAAGGCGATCGAGGCCGCCCGCCCCAGACCCCTGTACGCCGTGGGCAGCAACGCGCCGGTGGTCTTCGCGCTGCGGCGGCTGGCCCCCCGCGCCGCCGTGGAACGCGTGGTGGCCCGCCGTCACGGACTGCGCTGACCCGCGGTCACCGCGCGGGCCCCGGCGGGGCGGGGGCGGGCGGCCGTGGCCGAACGGCGCCGGGC
>NZ_JBPQTQ010000039.1:0-42574 GCF_051386415.1 Streptomyces sp. URMC 129 | reverse complement strand
CACCACCCCCACCGAACTCCTCACCGCACTCGACGCACTGGCGCGCGGCGAACTCCCGCACGGCGCCGCCACCGGCCACGCCACCGGCGGCCGGACCGCGTTCCTCTTCCCGGGCCAGGGTTCGCAGCGTCCCGGGATGGGCCACGAACTCGCCGCCGCCCACCCGCGCTTCGCGGAGGCGCTGGACGAGATCTGCGCCCATCTGGATCCGGCTCTCGAACGGCCTCTGCGCGACGTGATGTTCGCCGCCGAGGGCACGCCGGAGGCGGCGCTGCTGGACCGGACCGGCTTCGCCCAGCCCGCGTTGTTCGCGATCGAGGTCGCCCTGTTCCGGCTGCTGGCGTCCTGGGGGTTCCGGCCGGACGTGCTGCTGGGCCACTCGGTCGGGGAGATCGCCGCCGCGCACGTCGCGGGCGCCCTCTCCCTGCCGGACGCCGCCGCGCTGGTCGCGGCGCGCGGCGGGCTGATGCAGGCGCTGCCGCCCGGTGGCGGGATGCTCGCCGTCGAGGCGACCGAGGAGGAGATGCGCGCGGCCCTGGCCGACGCCGACGACGAGTTGGGCATCGCCGCCGTCAACGGCCCCCGCGCGGTGGTCGTCTCCGGTCCGCTCGACGCGCTGACCGGCTTCGAGCCGCTGTGGCGCGCACGGGGCCGGCGCACCCGGCGGCTGCGCGTCAGCCACGCCTTCCACTCCCCCCGCCTGCTGGGCCCGATGCTCCCCGGCCTCGCCGCCGTCGCCCGTGAACTGACGCCGGGGCAGCTCCGGATCCCGGTCGTCTCCAACCTCACCGGCCGGCCGCTGGACGCGCACACCCTCGCCTCGCCCGACTACTGGGTACGCCACGCCGAGCAGCCGGTCCGCTTCCTCGACGGCGTGCGGGCGCTGGAGGCCATGGGCGTCACGGCCTTCGCGGAGATCGGCCCCGGCGGCGTCCTCACCGCCATGGCCCGCGACTGCCTCGCCGCGCCCTCGGCGGCCCTGCTGACGCCGACGCTCGACGCCCACCGCCCCGAACCGCGCGCGCTGCTCGGCGCGCTGGCCGAGCTGCACACGCGCGGCGCGGCCGGTGACCTCGCCGGGCTCTCCGACCCGGCCGCCGCGCGCCGCGTCACGCTCCCCACCTACGCCTTCCGGCGGCGCCGCTTCTGGCTCGACGCCGCGCCCCCGCCCGCGACGGCCGCGCGCACCGCCGCGGCACCCGAAGCCCCCGCAGCACCCGAAGCCCTCCAGGCACCCGTGGCCGCCGAAGCACCCGGCACCGAAGAACCCGCCGACGCGCCCCGCGACATGCTCGGCCTGGTCACCGCCGAGGCAGCCGCGATCCTCGGCTACGACCCCGGCGAGGCCGTCGACCCCGACCGCACCCTGCTGGAGCTGGGCATCGACTCCATGGGCGCGGTCAGGCTCCAGCAGCGGCTGACCGCCCGCACCGGCCTCGACCTGCCGCCCACCCTCCTGGTCGACCACCCCACCCCCGCCGCGCTCGCCGCCCATCTGCGCACCCTCCTCGGCCAGGAGGCGCCCGGGGAGCCGACGGCGCCGCACCCCCGGCCGGCGGGCGGCGGCGGCACGTTCACCGAGCTGCTGCGCGCCGCCCACGCGCGCGGCGAACTCGCCGGTGCCCTCCCGCTGCTGACCGCCGCCGCGGCGTACCGCCCGGCGTTCACCGACCCGGCCCAGCTGCCGGAGCCGCCCGCCGCCGTCCTGGTCTCCGACGGACCGGCCGCGCCCGCCGTCGTCTGCGTGCCGTCGTTCCTCGCCGGCTCGGGCCCGCACCAATTCGCCCGCCTCGCCGCCGCGTTCGAACCCAGGCTCCGCATGTCCGCGCTGACCCTGCCCGGTTACGGCGGCCCCGGCGGCCCACCGCCGCCCGCGACCTGGCGGGCCGCGATCGACGCGCTCGCCGCCGGGGCCCTGGCCGCCGCCGAGGGCCAACCCCTCCTGCTCGCGGGCCACTCCATCGGCGGCGTCCTCGCCCACGCCGTCGCCGCCACGCTGGAGCGCGCCGGGCACCGGGTCGCCGGGGTCGTGCTGATCGACACCTACGAGCCCGATCCCGCGCAGCGCGCCGAGGTGTTCGGGTGGGCGATGGGCCACATCCTGGCCCGCGACCACGCCTACATCGACGTCAACGACGACAACGTCCTCGCCATGGGCGGCTATCTGCGGCTGTTCGACGGGCGGGCCACGGGCGCGGACGGGCGGCTCGACGCCCCGGCGCTGCTGCTGGCCGCCGCCCGCCGCCCGGACGCCCCCGGCGCCGGGCGATGGACCCTGTGGCGCGCGGCGGACACGGTCGAGTCCGTGCCGGGCGACCACTTCTCGCTCCTGGAGGACGACGCGGCGCCGACGGCGCGCACGGTCGAGGACTGGCTTCGAAAGGAAACACCATGCGACCCCTGGGACTGACCGACGTCGGGAGCTACCTGCCCGAGAACGTCGTGGCCCCCGAGTTCTTCCAGGACGAGGACGCCCCGCAGGACCCGCTCGCGTCCCTGCCGCTGTTCAAGGTGCCCGCGACCCGGCGCCACGTCGGCCCCGG
Source organism: Streptomyces sp. URMC 129 (assembly GCF_051386415.1). NCBI lineage: Bacteria > Bacillati > Actinomycetota > Actinomycetes > Kitasatosporales > Streptomycetaceae > Streptomyces > Streptomyces sp. URMC 129. The sequence goes on along the minus strand of NZ_JBPQTQ010000039.1, from coordinate 40,031 downwards.
CGACTCGGCCGCCGAGATGATCGCCCGGGCCGCCCGCCCGATCTTCGAACGCCTCGGCCGCGAGCCCGCCGGCCAGGTCGACGTGCTGCTCACCAACGTCCTGCTGCCGGACGAGCCGTTCATGGGCGTCGGCGCCCAGGCCGCCCACCGCCTCGGCATCAGCCCCGAGTGGATCGTCGACCTGCACAACGCCGGCTGCGCCTCGTTCATGTACATGGTGTCGCTGGCGCGGAAGATCATGGCGGACGGCTCGGCCCGCACCGCGCTCATCGCCAACGTGCAGAACACGGCGGGCCAGATGTTCGCCCAGCCCGGGGTGCGGAAGAAGCCGCACGCCGCCGTCCCGGGCGACGGCTGCGGCGTCGCCTACCTCGAACTCGGCGGCCCCACCCCGGTGCTGGGCGTGCGGACCCGGTCCGTGCCCGCCTGGTCCGTGGACCTCGGCGTCACCACCCCGGACGGCCGCAAGTACTGGGAGCCGGGTGCGGGCGAGATGGACATCCGGTTCGACGAGACCAGGACGACGGAGATCCTGGAGCGCGGCAACAGCCTCGTTCCCGAACTCGTCACCGAACTCCTCGACGAGCTGGGCGAGTCGCCGTCCGCGATCGACGTCCTGATCACCAACCAGCCGAACCGCGTCTTCCTCAAGAACTGGCGGGAGGAGCTGGGCCTCGACGCCAAGCGGCACCTCGACACGTTCGACACCCTGGGCAACCTCTACGGCGCGGCCGTGCCCGTCACCCTCGACCAGGCGGCCCGCGCCGGGGAGTTGCCCGACGGCGCCCTCGTCGTGATGGCGGGCTTCGCCCACGCCGGGGACTTCGCCGCCGCCGCGGCCGTCCGCTGGAACGCCGCGTGAGCGCCCCCGGAAACGCCGCACACGCCGGAGGCGGCGGAGCCCGGGAGGACTTCGACGTGGTGGTGGTCGGCGCGCGCTGCGCGGGCTCCTCCCTCGGCGCGCTGCTCGCCCGGCGCGGCCTGCGCGTCGCCGTGCTGGACCGGGCGGCCACCATCGGCTTCACCCTGTCCTCCAACATCCTCCAGGCCGACTCCCTCGCGTTCCTCGACCGGCTCGGGCTGACCGGCCGGTTGCGCGCGGCCGGGGTGCGGCCCATGGAGCGCGTCGACATGCGCCTCCAGGACGTCCGCTGCGTGGTCGGCTTCCCGCACCGCGCGGGCGATGTCGGCGGCGCGGCCTGCGTCCGCCGCGAGGTCCTCGACCCGCTGCTGGTGGACGCCGCCCGCGAGGCCGGCGCCGACGTCCGCCTCGGCACCAGGGTCACCGGCCTGCTGCGGGCGACGGACGGCCGCGTCACGGGGGTCGAGGTCGCGGAGCACGGCGGCGGCCGGGCCGTGCTGACGGCCCGGCTGGTGGTCGGCGCGGACGGCCGCGGCTCGGCCGTCGCCCGCCTGGCCGGGTCCCGGCAGTACCACGTCACCCGCAACGAACGGGACTACTACTGGACGTACTTCGAGGGCGCGGACACGGGCGACGTCCCGACGTTCGTCTTCCACCGCTGGGGCGACCGGCACATGCTCGGCGGGCCCGCCGACAACGGCCTCTACATCGTGGGCGTCTCGCCCGAGCGGCACGAACGGGACACGTTCCGCGACGACCTGGAGGGCTCGGTCACCGCGCACGCGATGAGCTGCGAGCCCATCGCCAAGGCCATCGCCAGCGCCCGCCGCGCGACCCGCGTCTACGGCATCCGCCGCTTCTCCGGCTACTTCCGCGAGGCGTCCGGGCCCGGCTGGGTCCTGCTCGGCGACGCCGGGCACTTCAAGGACCCGGCGGGCGGGCGCGGCATCGGGGACTCCTTCCACCAGGCGGAACGGCTCGCGCCCGCCGTCGGGTCGGCGCTCGCCGGGAGCCGTCCCGAGGCCGGACTCGACGCCGCCACGGCCGCGTTCGGCCGCTGGCGGGACCGCACCTACGCCGAGTACTACGGGCTGGCCGCCGACCTGGGCGTGGCCGGGCCGATCGCCGCCGTCGTCCCCGAGGTCGTCCGCCGGCTCCACGCGCGCGGCCGGGCCGATCAGGTGCTGGACCTGCTCAGCCACCGCGTCACCGTTCTCGGCGTCCTCACGCCCGCCCGGGTGCTGGCGGCCACCGGCCGGATGCTGCTGGACGGCAACGCCGCCGGTGGCGGCCGGCGGGCGCTGCTGGCCGAACTCGGCGGCCTCGGCGCCACCGAGATCCGCCGCCGCCGCGCGATGCGCAGGCCCGCCTACGCACCCGTGCCGCCGCACGCAGAAACGGAGTTGAGCGCATGACCACGACACCCGCACACCGGCTGCTGCCGCCCGGCGTCCAGCTGGCGTTCGAGCAGACCGTGCCGCGGGCCCTGGCGCACCGCCGCCAGATCGGTGAGGTGTTCGTCGCGGACTCCGCACAGGTGGGGGCCGACGACTTCTACCTGTCCTTCCAGATCCCCCGCGCGCACAGCCTCTGGTCCGACCGGCACCCCGCGTTCCACGACCCGTTCGCCTCGGCCGAGGCCGCCCGCCAGGCCATCTTCGTGTTCCTGCACCGGCACGTGGGCATCGCGGTCGGGCTGCCGTTCAGTCTCCAGCGGATCAGCTTCCGCGTCGAGGACCCGGACGCCTACCGCGACGACGGCCGCACCGCGCTGGAGGGCCATCTGCACTACCGCGTCGCGGAACGCGCCCACCGCGGCGCGGACGTGACGGGCATGACGCTGCGCGGCGCGATGGAGATCGGCGGCCGGCGCGCGATGACGCTCACCGCCCACCTGGCGTTCATGTCGAAGGCCGACTACGACGTGTTCCGCGCCTTCCAGCGGGCGCGGAAGCCGATCGCCACCGCGCGCCTCACCCCGGCCCGCCGCCTCGTGCCCGAGCTGGTCGGCCGGACCGTCCCGCGCAACGTCGTGATCGGCGTGCCCGAAACGGCCACCGGCGACGGGCCGTTCCTGCTCGCCGCCGACACCACGCACCCCGCGTTCTTCGACCACGACTACGACCACGTGCCCGGCCCGCTGATGGCCGAGGCCATGCGGCAGGCAGCGGTCGCCGCCGCGCACGCCGCCGGGGCCGTGCCCACGCCGCACGCCCTGCCGGTCGGCTGCGAGGCCGCGTTCCTGGACTTCGCGGAGTTCGAGGCGGACCTGGTGTGCGAGGCGAAGGTCGGCCGGGCCGCGGACGGCGACGGACGGCTCCCGGTCGAGGTGGTCCTGCGCCAGTTCGGCGCACCGGTGGTCGAGGGGCGCGTGGACGTGCTTCCCGACCCGCAATCCCCAGCAGCAGCACATGCCTCACAGGCGCCACGAGCGTGAGTAGGGAGAACTGACGGATGCCCATGGACGCAACACGAAATCGGCGGCGCGTCGCCGTGGTCGGGGCCGGGATCTCCGGGCTCACCGCCGCCCTCCGGCTCCACCTCTCCGGCCACGACGTGGAGTTGATCGAGGCGGACGAGACGCTGGGCGGCCGGTTCGGCGTCGGGCGGCTCGGTGACCGGCCGGTGATGACGGGCGGCAAGAACATCGGCCGCCGCTACCGCACGTTCCGCTGGTTCACCTCCGCACTCGGCGTCGACTCCTACGAGTCGTTCGGCTACAACGCCTCCCGCGTCAAGGACGGCCGGGTCCTGACGCTGGACAGCGAGAAGCGCGGCCAGACCCTGCGGAACATCCGCCGCATGGGCTCGGCCCGCGACGTCGCCCGGCTGGCGGCCATGGCGGCCCGCATCCGCATGGACGAGTCCAACCGCTTCCTCGGCTCCCGCTACTTCGGCACGATCTCCCGCCGCCACGACGACGCCCCGCTCGCCGCGTACTTCGGCCGCGAGATGACCGAGTCGCTGATCCGCCCGATGGTGATCCGCAACAACGGCGCCGAGCCCGACGAGGTGTACCCCGGCACGTTCGGCACCAACCTGGCGATGCTGCTCGACCACTACGACCAGCTCGCCGGCGGCATCCAGCCCGCGCTGGACGCGATGGCCCGGCGGGTCACCGTCCGCGCCGGAGCCCGCGCCGAAAGCCTCGTCGTCAACCGCCTCGGCCGCGTCACCGGGCTGCGGATCTCCGAGCGCGGCGCGCCCGCGCAGGTCAGCGAGTACGACGGCGTGGTGCTCGCCACCCCGGCCCACGCCGCCGCCGGGATCGTCGCCGGGGCCCGGCCCACCATGGCCGAACGGCTGCGGCGCGTGCGGTACTTCCCGTCCACGGTGGTCCTGGTCGAGTACGACCGGCCGGTCTTCACCAGCGAGGTCCGGGCGCTGGCCATGGACGACGGCCCGTGCAGCAACGCCGGCTCCTACGGCAAGGAGGAGCGGCACATCGTCCGTTACACCTACAGCGGGCGCGCGGGCCGCCTGACCGACCCCACTCCGGAGCTGATCGACAAACTGACCTCCGAGAGCGAGGACTTGCTCGTCACGTACCTCGGGGCGCCGCGTGCCACCCGCCTCAACATCCTGGTCAAGCACTGGCCCGCCGCCTACAGCGGCTATCTGCCCCACCACCCGGCCTTCCTGCGCGAACTGCGCGCCGACGTCGAGACGCTGCCGGGTCTGGAGCTGGCCGGTGACTACATCCAGGGCGTCTCCATCGAGGGGTGCGCCCGCACCGGCAGCGCGGCGGCGAGCCGCCTCGCCGCCCGGCTCGCCGGGGCCCCGGCATGAGCTGGGCGGTCGTCACCGGCGCCTCCTCCGGCATCGGGGAGTGGCTGGCCCGCGGCCTGGCCCGGCGCGGCCACAGCCTGTGGCTGGTGGCCCGCACCACCGACGCGCTGGACCGCCTCGCCAAGGAGCTGACCCGCGACCACCCGGGCGTCGAGGTCCGGGTCCGCCCCTGCGACCTCGCGGACCCGGTCGCCCGCCGCGAACTGGCCGGGGAGCTGGCCGGGTTCCCGGTCGAGGTGCTGTGCGCCAACGCGGGCTTCCCGACCTGCGGCGCGCTCACCGAGAACGACCCGGCCCGCGAACTGGCCGAGATCCAGGTCAATGTGGTGGCCCTGCACCACCTGACGCTCGCCGTGCTGCCCGGCATGCTGGCCCGCCGCTCCGGCCGCGTCCTGGTCACCGGCTCGACGGCCGGGCTCCAGCCCGTCCCCACCGCCGCCACCTACGCCGCCACCAAGGCGTTCGCCAACACCTTCGCCGAGTCGCTCCACGCCGAGCTGCGCGGCACCGGCGTCACCTGCACGCTGCTGTCGCCGGGCCCGGTGCGCACCAACTTCTACGAGACCGGCGGGATTCCGCGCCTCACCGAACAGCGGATCCTCGCCTGGCTGACGCCCCGGCGCGTCGCCGAAGCCGGACTGGACGCCATGGCGCGCGGACGCCGCGTCGTCGTGCCCGGTCCGGTCGCCAGAGTCCAGGCATTCGCCGGACGCAACACCCCGCGGGCGCTGCTCTTCCCTCTGCTGCGCACCGCGTTCCTGCCCCGTCTCAGAAAAGCGAGGAGCAATGGACGGTAGAAAGCACCGCTGGTTCATCCTGGGCGCGTCGGTGATACCGCTGATCGCGGTCTTCGGCGCCATGATCCTGCTGTGGAACTCGGTGTTCGGCTGGTCCGACATCGTGGTCCTGGTCATCATGTACGCCATCTCCGGCTTCGGCATCTCCACCGGCTACCACCGGATGCTGACCCACCGGTCGTTCGAGACGTACAAGCCGATCCGTGTCGCGCTCGCCACGGCGGGCGTCACGGCCGGTCAGGGCCCGCCCATCATCTGGGCCGCCCACCACCGCAAGCACCACCGCGTCGCCGACAAGGAAGGCGACCCGCACAGCCCGCACCTGGACTTCGAGCCCGGCTTCAAGGGCACGATGGCCGGTCTGTGGCACGCGCACCTCGGCTGGCTGTTCGACACCAAGCTCACCTCGGACCCGATCCGCTACTGCCCCGACCTGGTGCGCGAGAAGTCGATGCGCTGGCTGAGCGAGAACCTGCTGCTCGTCACCGCCGCCAGCGTGGTCTTCCCCGGCCTCCTCGCCTTCGCCATCACCGGCGGCGACTGGAAGGCGGGCCTCACCGGCATGCTGTGGGGCGGCCTGGTCCGCATCTTCCTGATCAACCACATGACCTACGCGGTGAACTCGATCGGCCACGTCTTCGGCCGCCGCCGCTTCTCCACCACCGACGAGTCGCGGAACGTCGCCTGGCTGGCCATCCCGTCGTTCGGCGAGGCCTGGCACAACAACCACCACGCGTTCCCGCGTTCGGCCCGGCACGGCATGAAGTGGTACGAGATCGACCTGAGCGCCATCCTCATCTGGTCCATGGAGAAGACCGGCCTGGCCTGGAAGGTCATCCGCATCGACCCCGAGCGCCTGACCATGCGCGAGGCCAACGTCAGCCGTGTCACCGGCTCTTCGCTCGACCGGCAGGAACTGCTCGCGAGCCAGCAGACGCTGGCCCCGATGGCGGAGCGGTCCAGGGAGAACGCCACCGCCTCCGTCGTCGACGTCGAGTAGTCCCCGCCGCCCGGGCACTTCTTCAGAAAACGGGGAAACCTCCATGCAGTTGTGGAACGCACTGACCAACGGCTCCTCGCACGGCACGCTGCACGTCTGGGCCGGCGAGGACTTCGAGCACACCCCCTGGCGGGACGTGGCCGCCGACGCCCACGGCATGGCCGCCGCCCTGCGCACCGCCGGGGTGCGCCCCGGCACGCGGGTGGCGACCATCCTGACCAACACGCCCGCCACCGTCCGCGGGCTCCTCGCCATCTGGCTGGCCGGCGGCGCGGTCGCGTCGCTGCCGCTGCCCACGCGCGGCCAGAGCACCGAGGAGTACGGGCGCCAGCTGACGGCGCTCTGCGCCCGCCTCGACCCGGCGCTGCTCCTCGTGGACGACTGGATCGCCCCGATGATCCCCGAGGAGCTGGCCCGCGAACTGCCCGTCCGCCCCTGGACGCCGGACGGCCTGCCCGCCCCCTCCGGCCCGTTCGAGCCGAGCCCGCCCGGCCCGGACGACCTGGCGTTCATCCAGTACTCCTCCGGCAGCACCAGCACGCCCAAGGGCTGCGCGCTCACCACGCGGTCCGTCGAGGAGCAGATGCGGATCATCCTGCACCTGACGGGAGGGCGGCCCGGCAACGACACCGTCACCTCCTGGCTGCCCCTCTCGCACGACATGGGCATGTTCGGCTGCCTGCTCTACGCCTGGTCCTACGACTTCGACTTCGTCCTTTCCACACCGGACCGCTTCGGCATGGCGCCCCGCACGTGGTTCCGGGACATGTCCGAGTACGGCTCGACGATGACCGCGGGCACCAGCACCGCCGTGTACCTCGCGGCACGCGCCCAGGGCCGGGCCGAACTCCCGCGCGGCCTCGCCTCGTTGCGGGCCGCCGTGATCGGTGCCGAGCGCGTCGACTGGGACACGCTGGCCGCGGCGACCGAGAAGTTCCGCCCCTACGGCCTGTCGGACACGGCGTTCCAGCCGGCGTACGGCATGGCCGAGGCGACGCTCGCGGTCACCGGCAAGCCGTGGGCGCAGGCCCCGCGTTCGGCGGTATTCGACGGCTCGGCGCTGGTCGACGGCACGGTGACCGAGGTGGACCCGGCCCACCCGCGCGCCACCCGCCTGGTGTCCAACGGCCTGGCGCTGCCCGGCGTCTCGGTCGACACCGGCACCCCGGGCACGGTGGCCGAGATCGTCGTCGGCTCCCCCAGCCTCGCCCGCGGCTACTACGGGGACCCCGAACGCACAGCCGCCCGCTTCCCGGACGGGCGGCTGCGCACCGGGGACCTCGGCTTCACGCACGACGGCGAACTGTACGTGGTGGGCCGGGCGGACGACATGCTGTCGATCGGCGGCCGGAAGATCTACGCCTCCGAGATCGAGTCGGCCGTCGACACCCACGCCCAGGTCCGCAAGGGCTGCGTGGCCGTGGTGGACGCCGGCACCGCCGGGCTGCCCCGGCTCGTCCTGATGCTCGAACCCCAGGGCAGGCCGCGGGACTTCCGGCCCATCGCCGACCACGCCGCGGCGGTGGCGCTGGAGAAGTCCGGGGTCGCGCTGTCCGAGTGCCTGTTCCTGCCGCGCGGGGTGCTGCCGAAGACCCCGAGCGGGAAGATCCAGCGGTTCCGCTGCCGCGCGCTGCTGGACGAGGGCCGGTTCGACCCGCTGGCCCGCGTCACGTTCGCCTGAGGAGGCACCGTCACATGAAGGCGCGGATCACCCCCGCCCCCGGCCCGGCGGCGGCCGGCGCCCCGCACGCCCGCATCCTCGGCGTGGGCGGCTACCGCCCGCGCCGGGTGGTGACCAACGACGAGGTGTGTGCACGGATCGACTCCACCGACGAGTGGATCCGCACCCGCACCGGCATCGTCACCCGGGCGTGGGCGGGGCCCGACGAGACCCTCGCCGACATGGGCGTGGCCGCCTCGGGCAAGGCCCTGGCGGCGGCGGGGATCACGGCGGACGCCCTGGACTGCGTCATCGTGGCCACGTTCACCCACCTGAAGCAGACCCCGGCCGTCGCCACCGGGATCGCCCACCGGCTCGGCGCCCACGCCGCCGCCGCGTTCGACATCTCGGCCGGCTGCGCCGGGTTCGTGCACGCGCTCGCCCTGGCCGCGGACACCGTCCGCGGCCGGGGCGGGCACGTCCTGGTCATCGGCGCGGAACGGATGTCGGACCTGCTCGACCTCGACGACCGTTCCACGGCCGTCATCTTCGGCGACGGCGCGGGCGCGGCCGTCGTCGGCCCGTCCCCGACTCCCGCCATCGGCCCGGTGATCTGGGGCGCGGACGGCTCCCAGTCGGACGCGGTCACCCAGACCGTGCCGTGGGACGCCCTGCGCCTGGACCGCGACCAGCGCTGGCCCGCCCTCACGCAGAAGGGTCAACAGGTCTTCCGCTGGGCCGTGTACGAGGTGTCCAAGGTCGCGCGCCGGGCGCTGGACGCGGCCGGTGTCGCCGTGGACGACCTCGACGTGTTCATCCCGCACCAGGCCAACGTCCGCATCATCGACGCGATGGCGCGGAACCTCGGCCTGCCGGAGCGCACGGTCGTCGCCCGCGACGTCAGCACCGCGGGCAACACCTCGGGCGCCTCCATCCCGCTGGCGATGGACGCGCTGATGGCCACCAACGACGTCGGCCCCGGCGACCTGGCGCTCCTCATCGGCTTCGGGGCGGGCCTGTCGTACGCCGCCACCGTCGTGGCGCTGCCGTGACGCCGCCGCCCGCCCCCGGCGCGAGGAGGCGCCAACGGGCGGCGGGCGCGGCCGTCTTGCGCCCTGGAGCGAAGATCGTCCCCGCGGTTACGCTGGCGAGATGGCCGACATGACAAGCACCGCGGCGCCGCCCGGCGGCGACCCGCCCCCCTGGCGGGTCCTGCTCGGGTATGTCCGGCCGCACCGCGGCGCGATGCTCCTGGGGGCGCTCCTCTCGCTCGCCACCGGCGCCACCGGGCTCGCACTGCCGCTGGTGGCCCAGGAGTTGATCCAGAGCCTGTCCGAGGACCGTTCCATATCGGGCGCGTTGCTCCTCATGTCCCTGCTCGTCGCGGGGAACGCGGGGATCGGCGCGCTCGGCGCGTATGTCCTCCAGCGCACCGCCGAGTCGGTGGTGCTGACCGCCCGCCGCACCCTGACGTCGTACCTGCTGCGGCTGCGGATCTCCGCAGTGGACGCCACCGAGCCCGGCGACCTGCTGTCCCGCGCCACGTCCGACACCACCCTGCTGCGCGCGATGACCACCGAGTCGCTGATCGGGTTCTCCACCGGCGGGCTCACGCTGCTGGGCACCCTGGTGATGATGGGCACCGTGGACCTGGTGCTGCTGGGCGTCACGCTCGGCGTCATCGCCCTCGCGGCCACCGTCATGGGCATCATCGTGCCGCTCATCCACAAGGCCAGCAAACGCGCCCAGGAGTCCATCGGGCAGATGGGCGCCGCGCTGGAGCGGGTGATCGGCGCGCTCCGCACGGTCAAGGCGTCCGGCGCCGAGGACCGCGAGCGGCGGACCGTGCACGCCGCCGCCGAGGAGTCCTGGCGGCAGAGCGTCCAGGCCGCCAAGTGGCAGGCCATCGCGGGGAACACCGCCGGGCTGTCGATGCAGGTCGCGTTCATCACCGTGCTCGCGGTCGGCGGCGCCCGGGTCGCCACCGGCGCCATCGGCATCGGCGCGCTCGTCGCGTTCCTGCTGTACGTCTTCTACTTGATGTCGCCCATCCAGCAAGTGGTCAGCGCCATCACGCAGTACCAGATCGGCGCCGCGGCCATCGGCCGCATCCAGGAGGTGCGGCGGCTGCCCAGCGAGCCCGCCGTCGTCCCCGCCCCGCTCCCGGCGCCCGGCGCGCGCCCCGCGACCGTCACGTTCGACAACGTCCGCTTCCGCTACGGGCCCGACCTGCCGTACGTGCACCACGGGGTGAGCTTCACGATCCCGGCGCGCGGCATGACCGCGTTCGTCGGCCCGTCCGGCGCGGGCAAGACCACCGTCTTCTCGCTCGTCGAAAGGTTCTACGACGCCACCGACGGGCGGGTACTGCTCGACGGAAAGGACGTCCTCGACTGGGACTTCGCCGAGCTCCGCGCCGCCATCGGCTACGTGGAGCAGGACGCGCCCGTGCTGTCCGGCTCACTGCGGGAGAACCTGCTGTTCGGCGCGCCCGGCGCGGACGACGACGCGGTGCGCGACGTGCTGCGCACCACGCGACTGGAGAGCCTGGTGGCCCGGCTGCCGGACGGCCTCGACACGCTCGTCGGCCACCGCGGCACCAAGCTGTCCGGCGGCGAGCGGCAGCGGGTCGCGATCGCCCGCGCCCTGCTGCGCCGCCCCCGGCTGCTGCTGCTGGACGAGGCGACGTCGCAGCTCGACGCGGTCAACGAGGCGGCGCTGCGCGAGACGGTGGCCGAGGCGGCGCGCGAGACGACGGTGCTGGTGGTGGCCCACCGGCTGTCCACGGTCACCACGGCCGACCGGATCGTGGTGATGGACGCGGGCCGCGTCCAGGCGGTGGGCACACACGCCGAGTTGGTCGCGGCCAACGCGCTGTACGCCGAGCTGGCCGCCACGCAGTTCCTGGCCGCGAGCGTGGAGTGAGGCGCGCCACGGGACCGGAGGGGCGAAGCGCTCTTCCTCCGTAGCCCCGTCCGTCACATGCTGGTTACATGCGTATTGGCACGCTTGCTCACGCCGCCGGCGTGACGACGAAGACGGTCAGGTTCTACGAACAGGCCGGCCTGCTGCCAGAGCCGCCGCGCACCCCGTCCGGATACCGGGACTATCCGCCGGAGTTCGCGGACCGGCTGGTGTTCATCCGGGGCGCCCAGGCCGCCGGACTGACTCTCGCCGAGATCCGCGACGTCCTCGCCGTCGGCGACAGCGGCCAGACCCCCCACGGCCCGGCGGCCGAGCTGATCGCGACCCGGCTCCGCGCCGTCGAGTCCCGGCTGGCCGACCTGGTCCGCACCCGCGACACCCTCCGCGCCCTCGCCCGCCCCGCGGAGACACCGGAACTGCCGGAAGGCGACCGCGTGACCTAGGCCTACCGGACCGTGCCGGGCGCGGACTCCGGCCCGCCGTCCGGGCGCAGCACCGGCACCCCGGCCGCCCGCGCGGTCTCCACCAGCGCGTGCGACACGTCGGGCCGCAGCGCCAGGAACGCCGTGGTGTACAGGCACGCGCGCACCGTCCGCTCCCGCCCCAGCAGGCCGCGCGCGGTGAACTCGCAGGCGATGTCCGGCCCGTCCGCCGCCGGCCGCTCGCCGGACGACCCGGCCGCCGCGCGCTCCCGGAGCTTCGCCACGAGCGTCTTCAGCCCGTCCGCGCCCTTGCCCAGCGCCCACTTGCGGCCCGGCACGGGCGGCAGCAGCCCCCGCAGCCGCTCGCTCTCGGCGTCGATGGAGTGCGCGGCCACGGCCGTGAACCCGTGGTGCAGGCGGACGTTGACGATCTTCTCCCAGGGAACGTCGTCCTCGCCGTCGAACCCCAGCTCCCCGGGCCCGATCCGGACCGAGCCCAGCGCGTCGAGCGCGCCCAGCGGCCTGGCCAGCGGACCGGGCACGCGCGGATGACGGGCGATCAGCGCGCCCACGCCGAACTCCCAGGGCTCGCCCACCGGTACGGCCACCGGCCCGGGGTAGGACGTCATCCGCTCCACCATCCACGCGCCCGAAGCGGCGGCGGCGGACCGGGCCGAAGCGCCCAGTCCGCCGATCCGTCTGCCGATCTCCACGCCACGGCCCCCGGTTACGGGGCGGGCGTCGTCACGGTGAACGGCACGCCGTCGCCCAGGTGCAGGATCGCCCGGCCCGGCGTCGGCTGCTCACTGGCCGCGCTGCGCGGCAGCTTGGCGCCGATCAGCTCGCCGTAGCGGTGGCTCGACGGCGACAGCAGCACGCCCCGGCGGCACTTCTTCGCGTCGACCTGCCAGCCGGAGAACCCGCCGCAGATGTCGCCCTCGTCACCGGCCAGCACCAGGTACCGGCCCAGCTCGGAGCCCTGCGTGATGATGTTCTTCAGCTCGTCGCCGCCGTCCGCGCGCCGCAGGTCCTCACCGTCGTCCACCAGGAAGACGATCGGCCGGTCCGGCGACGACGTGCTCACCGCCTCCCGCACCTCGGCCTCCGAGATGTCGTCCCCGGTGAACACCTGGATGACGCCCTCCTGCCCGGCCAGGTCGCGCAGCGGCGACGGCCGGGGCGCGGCGACGACCAGCCGGACACCCTGCCGCAGATACGACTTGGCGAGCATCAGCAGCACCGTGGACCGGCCCGACTTCGCCGGCCCGGCGATGATGAACGCCGGGGTGCCCTGCGCCAGGTCGGGGCCGTAGCCCATCAGCTCGTCGCCGCCGACGCCGACCAGGCCCCACAGCCGGGACTCCGACGCCTCCGGGTCGCGCATCTCCCAGGCGTCCGCGAACGTCAGGCGGCTCGGCAGCACATCCACCCGGAACGGCCGCTTGGCGCGCGGCACGGCCGCGTCCCGCTGGGTAGCCCAGTCCCCGATGGCCGTCAGCGCCGCCGCCTGCGCCTGGCCGGACAACTCCTCGGCCAGCACTGCTACCTGAATCTCCGTCAGGGCCTGGTTGCGGAACATCCGGCCGTCCGGGATCTCCTCCGGCACCTTGCGGGCGGGCATCCCGATGTTGGAGTAGTCGGCGCGGTCGGACAGGCGCAGCGTGTACCGCTCCTCCGTCAGGGCGCTGATGCGGCCCGACAGCACGGTCCGGTCACCGGTGATGACGAGGTGGATGCCGACGCTCGCGCCCTCGCGGAGGATCACGAACAGCTCGTCCGTCAGCGCCCCGTGGTCGATCTCGCCCAGGGTGCTGACCCAGCCCTCCCAGCGGTCGAGCAGCACCACGATGTGCGGCAGCCGCTTGTCCGGCTCGGCCGCCGCGCGCTGCTCCCCGATGTCGGCCAGCGCGTCCTGCGCCAGGATCTCCTGGCGGCGGTCGACCTCCGAACGCAGCCGCTTGATGAGGCGGCGCACGCGCTCGGTCTGGTTGCGGGAGACGACCGCGCCGCAGTTCGGCAGCTTCGTCAGGGCGTTGAGCGCGCCGTTGCCGCAGTCGATGCCGTAGAGGTGGACGTCGGCGGTGGAGTGGATCCACGCCAGCGAGCCGGCGATGGTCCGCAGCAGCTGCGAGCGTCCGCTGCGCGGCGCGCCGCCGACGATCATGTGGCCGAAGACCTTGAAGTCGATGGCGACCGACCGCCGCGCCTGCTGCTCCGGCAGGTCCTCCACACCGTACGGCGCGGCGGGCAACGGACCGGCCGGGACCGGGTGTTCGAGGTCGCGCAGCAGCACCTTGTCGCCGAGCGCGGGCAGCCACGGGCTGTGCTGCTTGGCGAAGCCGAGCTGCCGGTCGGCCTCGATGACGGCGTCCACCAGCACCTTGAGGTCGGTGATCTCCTCCTCGGCCGCCTTGGCGCCCGCCGGGCGCTTCAGCCGCGCCCGGCCCAGGTCGTTCCACTCCAGGCGCCCGGCCCACGGGCGGGCCACCGCCGGGTCGACGGCGCCGGGCCGGCGCCCGCCGACGCGGCCGGACTGGAACGGCACCAGCGACGCGTGGCCCAGCCGCACGTAGGCGCGTCCCGGCGTGGACTTGGCGATGAACCCGGCGTCCGGCGCGTCGATCACGTCCGACGACTCGCTCGCGTCGGTGACGCGCAGCGCGATGCGGAGGTTGGTGTTGGCGCGGATCTCCGGGGACACCACGCCGCTCGGCCGCTGGGTGGCCAGCAGCAGGTGGATGCCGAGGGACCGGCCGCGCTGCGCGATGTTGACCAGACCCTTCACGAAGTCCGGCAGTTCACGGACCATCGACGCGAACTCGTCGATGACGATGAGCAGGCGCGGCATCGGGACCAGCTGCCCCGGCGAGCGGCGCATCAAATCCTGGTAGTCCTCGATGTCCTTGGCGCCGACCCCGGCGAGGATGTGCTCGCGGCGGGTCAGCTCGGCGCCGAGGGAGGCCAGGGCGCGTTCCACCAGGTGGTTGTCGAGGTCGGTGACCATGCCGACGGTGTGCGGCAGTTGGACACAGTCCTTGAACGCGGAGCCGCCCTTGTAGTCGACCAGGACGAACGTCATGTTCTCCGGGGTGTTGGCCACCGCCAGCGACGCGACGATCGTCTGGAGCAGCTCGGACTTGCCGGAGCCGGTGGTGCCCGCGATCAGGCCGTGCGGGCCGTCGCGGCGGATGTCGATGGCGAACGCGCCGTCGTACGACTCACCGATGACCGCCTCGGTCGACTGGCCGCCCAGCCGCCAGCGGGCCGCGATCGCGCCCGCCGTCGGCGGCTCCATCTCGATGACGTCGAGGAGCCGGCTGGACGACGGCAGCGCCGCGTCCTCGGACTCGCCGCTGATGTCGCGGATCGGGGCGAGCGAACGGGCCAGCAGCTCGCACCACTCGGGCAGCACCCAGTCCGGCCGCACGCCCCGGATGCGCCAGGCGCCGGTCTGCTCCACGCGCAGCCGGTCCGCGACCTGCGCCGGCGCCGGGCCGGTGAACTGGCCCGGTCCGGGCGGGCCCCCGGGCACGGCGAGGAAGGTGTGGAAGCCGGTCGCGTAGCCGGGCTGCCGGGTGCCGCCCTGCCCGCCCGCGCGGTCCGGGTTGGGCTCGGCGATGACCACGGCCTGGCACTCGCCGGGCAGGAAGCGCTCCTCGTCGTCCAGGCAGAGCGCGAAGATCGAGGCGTCCGGCCCCTCGCGCAGCAGCCGGATCACGCCGGGCAGCGACCGCATCCGGCGCGAGCCGTCGAAGATGACGACGATGTCCGGGTCCTTGAACGTGGTGGTGCCCTGCGAACGGGCCTGCTTCGCGGCCTTCTGCCGGGCGTCGAGCAGCCCGGTCAGCTCCGCGATGCGCGCGCCGATGGTCTCCGCGTCGGTGCCGATCAGCGCGTTGATCTCGTGCTCGGGGGTGGGCCTGGCGTGCGGCAGCCACCGCATCCAGTTCCAGCTGTGCTGTCCCGAACCGTCGGTCAGCAGGAAGAACTGCACGTCGACCGGGCTGTGCAGGACGGCGATCTGGCCGACCGCCCAACGGGCCAGCGCGCGGGCCGAGTCACCGGGCCCGGCGAAACCGATGACGCCGAGCGTGCGGAGCGGCAGCGTGACGGGCGCGTCCGCGATCTTCCAGAACACCTGCCGCTTGTGCTCGTCCTGTTCCGGGTCGGTCAGCACGACCTCGGAGTCGAGCTCGGTGGTGCCGACGCGGAGGAGAAGGTGGTCGTTGTCGGTGCGCCTGCGCTCCCACAGCCGGGTGCGCGGGCCGGTCGCCTGCGCCAGCACGGTCGCCGGGTCGGGCGCGGCGTGCCGCCGGGCGAAGCGCTCCGCGATCAGCGCGTCCCGGGCGTCCTTCTCGATGCGGGCCTTGCGCTCCTCGTACTCCTCGACCTTCTTCGCGTGGGATATGCGCCCGCGCTTCTTGTCCATCATGTAGTTGGACAGCATCATGACCGGGCTCATGAACGCCATCATCAGGAACAGCCAGCGGCCGGTGATGCTGGCCATCGCGACGGCGCCGACGACCGGCAGGATCGCCATCAGCCAGGGCAGCGGGCGCTTCTCGCGCTCGCCGGGCGGTCTGGGCAGGATGAACTTCGTCTGCCGCTCGGGCGGCAGCAGCCGCGGCGGCCGGTTGTAGTCCAGCCCGGCGCCGTCCTCGGACACCTTCAGCGCGGCGTCCGGCGGGAAGTACGGCGTCAGCTCGAACAGGGAGTCACCGATGGCGAGTTGCTTGCCGAGCTTCCAGTCGCCGCGGTCGCCGTCGTTGTGCGTGAACGGTTCGCCGTCGAGCAGCGGCTGCGTCTCGCTGTAGACGGTGACCTTGCAGGTGCCCTCGGCGGCGACGCGCAGCGTCATCGCGTGCTCGGGGAGCGTCGGGTCGTCCACCCGGATGTGGACGTTCTGCCCGCTGCCGATCTCCACGCGCCCCACGCCCATGCGGTGCACGGCACCGGCGGCCGGCCCGCCGACGACGCGCAGCTCCACGATGCCGTTGGGCTCGCCGGGCCAGCAGCCGCTGGGGTTGTGCAGGCTGACGACGCTGCCCTCGCGCAGCGGGGACTGGGCGATCGTGAGGGAGGGGTCGATGTACTCGCCGTCGACGAAGAGGTGCGCGCCGCCTGTGGGTACGGACTCGGTGGGCATGCCCTGCCCGGCCATTGCGGCGGGCTGGCCGAAACGGCTCCCCACCAGCCGCGTGAACTCCGGCGCCAGGTCCCCGACCAGCGTCTCAGGCGCGGCATCGATCACGGTGTCGGCACTGAGACCCCCGACCGGGTCGACGACTGTCAGCGTCAGGCGCACGCTGTTCCTCCCGTTGTGACACAGCAAAGTGCTTCGCTGGACATGACCATAATCGCATCTTGCGCGGGTGTGACAATGGGTGCTGGGAGTTGGTGCAACCGCAACGTGACCACCGGCGTCCTAGGGTCTGCCGAGGCAGGCGGGAAGGGGGTATCGCCCTCCCCCGCCACGGCCGTAGTCTGAGTGCGCGTGGCCACTGTGCCGGTTCACGAGGGCCACGCCCACACGGAATCCAGCGGGGGGACCGGCCCTCCGCCCCACATCAGAAGGGGGATTCGTCATGGCCGATATCAATGTGACATATGACGACATGCGGGAGGCGGGCGACCGGCTCATCTCCGAGTACGAGACCATGGATGCGAAGCTCGAAGAGCTTCAGAGCTACATCGATGGTCTGGTGGCGGACGGCTATGTGACCTCGCGGTCGTCGCGTGCCTTCGACGAGTCCTACCGGGAGTTCACCCAGGGTGCCAAGAAGGTGCTCGAGGGTCTCCAGGGCATGGGCCAGTTCCTGAAGACCGCGGCCGACACGATGGAAGAGACCGACACCGGCCTCGAAAGCGCCATCCGCGGCGGCTGACCCCCGCCCGCACAGCGCGGGGCGGTGCCCGGTGGGCACCGCCCCGCGTCTGTTTCCGGCCATGTGCGGATCCGGCAAAGGTTCCGCGCCCTTTGCGTCAGCGCATCAACCCACGCACGAACGCGTCCCACGCCCCCGCCGGGACAGCCAACGCCGGACCGGCAGGATCCTTCGAGTCCCGGACCGCCACAACGGTCCCCGGCCGCCACTCGACGCAATGACCGCCGTCCCCGTTGCTGTAACTGGACTTGACCCACTCCATAGCGTCAGCCCTTGATGTAGTGGACGAACGCGTCCCAGGCGCCGGCCGGGACAGCCAACGCGGGCCCGGCAGGATCCTTCGAGTCCCGGACCGGAACGACACCGGACGCAGCGGCCATGCCAGGTGCCCACTCAAGGCAGAGACCGCCGTCTCCGCTGCTGTAACTCGACTTGACCCACTCCATGTGTCATCCCTTGATGTAGTGGACGAACGTCTCCCAGGCCCCCACTGGGACAGCCAACGCGGGCCCGGCCGAGTCCTTGGAGTCCCGGACCGGAACGACACCGGACGCCACGGCCATCCCCGGCGCCCACTCGACGCAACCGCCGCCGGCCCCGTTGCTGTAACTGGATTTGACCCACTCCGCGCCGGAGAGGTCAGGGGTGTTCCTCATGCGGGCAGTGCCTCCATGACGTTGCGGATGAACGTCGCCGTCTCGCTCGGTGGCAGAGCGTGCGACCTGAGCTGATCGTATGCGCGGATCCGGGCATTGACACCCGCCGGATCCTCCAGCAACGTCCCAGTCGTGATGCTCTCCTCATAGGCGTAGGTCGCACCGTCCTCCAGGCCCATCAGGGTCAGCGTCCCGCCCAGCAGACCGTGCTCCCCATGCCCGAACGGCAGCACCTGCACCAGCGTAGAGGGCGTGTCCACCACATCGAGCAGGGCGGCCAACTGCTCCCGCATCACCTTCGGCCCGCCGATCGGTCGCCGGATCGATGCCTCGTCGAGGACCACCGAGTAGTCCAGTGGCGAGCCGGGCCGCAGCAGTTGCTGTCGGCTGAGCCGGGCCTCGACCTTCTGCTTGATCTCGTCCTCGGTCGCCTTCGGCATGCTGACCCGGAACAACGCGGCGGCATAGGCCCTGGTCTGCAACAAGCCGGGCACGATCAGCCCCGCGTACTCCCGGATCACATGGGAGAGGGCCTCCAGCTCCATCCGCCGCCGGAACTGCTCCGGATGGATCTCTTTACGTACCAGTCGATACAGCCGGGAAAAGTGCCCGTCCGTCCCGAAGACCCGGTCGAAGTGCTCCGACAGTCCCGGCGGGGGCATCGACTCGGCCGTCTCGATCCGGGCCAACTGGCTCTTGCTGCACGGAACCTCACTGGCGAGCCTGGCGAGGGACATCTCGGCCTTTATGCGGAGGCGCCGCAGGTCGGCACCGTAGAAGTGCCGTACGGACCGATCCGGAGTCAGTTCGTTGGGCTCGAACGTCATTTCGTCCTCCCTGTCCCTCTCACCACCTGGGACGGCGCCCCTCTGTCAAGGGGGGTTCCCGCCACGCAACGCTAGAGACACGACAAGTAGTTGAGCAACCCCGGAGGGCGACGCGATGACACCGTACGAAGAAGCGTTCGAGGCTATGCGGCGGCTCAAAGCCGCGCTGCGGGAGCGGAACATCGTGCTCCCGGCGCTCGACGTGGATCTCTACGGCCGCCCGCTGGTCGAACTGGGCCGCTGCACGGTGGAAACGGCCCGCAAGCTGACGGCCGCGCTGAGCGAGGAGACCGCCGAGTGAGCACGCCCACCCGCCCCGCCTGGGAACAGGCCGTGGTGATCGTGGCCCACCAGGACCTCGCCGCCGTCGAGGCCGTCTCGCTCCCCCTGGCGACGCCGGACGAACTGACCTTCTACGTCTGCGTCCTGAAGCGAAGCCTGTGCAACGTCCTCCAGCTCATCGCCGACATGGAAGGCCACGACCGATGAACCAGCAGGCCGGCGTGATGTCCCCGGTCGAGATCGACGCCACCACGGCACGCCGTGGCGACCAGCTCATGATCGGCGGCCATGTCTTCACCATCGAGGACATGACCGCACTCCCGACCGGCGGCAAGCGCCTGACGTTCACGACGGGCGAGTGGTTCACCCTCCACCCCACCACCACTCTCTGGGCCACCCGCCGCATCTCCCCCCGCCTCCGCCGCCGGTCATGATCGACGGCGTGCCCTGTGGATCGGGCTCAGGTGTCCGCCCCGACTCCGAAGGTGGTCCTCAGGTAATCGAGGTATTCGATTTCCGAGCCCTGGAGGGACCTCACATCCAGTTCTGTCAGCGGTGACAGGGCCTCCGCGGTGATGGACGCGCTCTCACCGAGTTCCGTCAGTGCGTGCAACTGGCTCTCCCGGCATGTGGGGTCCGCCTCCACCGTGGCGGCAGCCGCCACCACGCTCGCCACAACGGCCGCTTCCGTCGGGCTGAACGCACTGACCCAGTCGGTCACGGTCCCGCAGGCTGCGTCTCTTGTCTCCGGCACGGAGGCAGTGAGCCCGCGCAGCAGGTCGATCAGGTGGCGGTTGCCGATGGCCACAGCTACTCCTTCGGATGCCCCATGGCTCTTTTCAGAGGCCAGGGAATGCGGATGGCCAGGGAATGTGTGTGTCGTTGGCGGCGGATGGATTGTAGTTCGGGCTCGCCGGGTTGTGCACACCACTGGGGTAGAGATTCCCGACCTCGTCCTGGTACCTCTGCCCGAACTGGATGCGGTAGGTCTCACCCGTGGCGGAGTTCGACCCGGCAGGGGCCGTTCCATCCGGGCCGTGGGCCCGAAGACGTACGGTCCTCCCTTGAGAGTCCACCCACTTGAATTCCAGGCCGTATTGAGACCCGCCGTTGGGGTGCGGAGTCAGTTCGCGGATCTGTGCGTTGTCGGGCACCACTTCCATGGGGTCCCTCCCCCTCATGTCCCAAGGCCCGGGTCCCGCAGGCGAATCGACTCCGGGGTGGGCGGCGAGACCGAGCGGATCGGCCCAGGTGTGCGGATTGGATACGTAGCTGTACTGATTGGGAGCGGGATCGAGGCCGAGAGGATCGGGAGTGGTGTATCGAGCGATATGCGGGTCGTAGTGCCGGTGAACGTTGTAGTGCCAGCCGGTTTCCGGGTCGATGTACTGCCCCGGGAAGCGGAGAGGTGTATCGGCCGTACCGTCCGAGTTCGCCGTCCCGCTGCCCCAGACGGTCGTCGCGTTGGACCGGCTCCAAACGATGTCCCCGTCCTCATCGACGAGTTCTGTCGGGGCCCCGACAAGGTCGGTGACGATGGCGTAGAAACGCCGGTCGTACTCGCTCTGGGAGGCCCGCTCGACCTGCGTCAGGGGACGCAGGCCGCTGTAGTCCCAGGTGAGGGTCAGCGAAGGTTGTTCGCCGGCACTGACGACGGTGGCCTGTTCGATCAGCGTCGTGCCCGACCAGGTGAAGACCACCTGCTCAACGACGGATCCCCTGTCGTCCAGACGTGCCTTCGCGATGCGACGACCGAGCGGGTCGTACTGATAGGTCCAGTGGGTGCCGTCAGGGGTGGTCACCTGGGTGAGACGGTCCTCTGCGTCCCATCGGTAACGCCACGTGTCCGGTTTCTTCGAGAGGCGGGATTTCTGCCGGAGGACCGTACGACCCGCTCGGTCGAACTCGTACCGCATTCGGCCGGCACGCGTGATGCGCGTGCCTTCACAGAAGCGCTCCCCCACCGCATCCGAATCTTCCGCTCCCACCCAGAAGGCCGAAGTCTGATTCCCGGCGGCGTCGTATGCGTAGGTCTCAGTCCATTCCGGCCCACTGACCCCGATGATGCGGCCGACCGGGTCGATATCGAAGGAGGTCGTCACACTGTCTTGATCGCGGACAGCGGTCAGGTGATGGTCAGCACGGTAGGTGTAGCTCCGACTCCGGAGGTTGCGGACACCGTGCGCCAAGTGCTGGCCAGCGGGGCGCCCTGCCGCATCCCAGGCGTGTGTGATGACGACATCCGTGCCGATCCGGCGGCGGATCTCCCGCCCGATCGCATCATGTTCAAAGGTGAGGGTGTGGCCGCCGGTGACCAGGGCAGTCGCGTATCCCGCGTCGTCATAGGTCCAGGTGCTCGTGTGCCCGCTGGGAGTCGTGCGGGTCAGGGGACGGCCAAGCACGTTGTAGGTGGTGCGTACTGTCCGTCCGTTGACAGTCTCTGCCACGACGCGTCCCACGCGGTCGCGGTCGATGACCACCTCCGCTTCAGGGCTTGACGCACCGAGGAGCCGACCCGCCAGGTCGTACGTGTACTGGGTGCTCTGGTCGGCTGTGCGCTTCTCTGAGATGTTCCCGAGAACGTCACGGATGTAAGTGACCTTCTGGCCCAGGGCATTGGTGCGGGAGAGGAGTCGCCCTGCCGCATCGAGTTCGTACGTGAGGGAACGACCATCGAAGTCGGTCTCCGAGATCAGACGCCCAGCGGCGTCATATTCGTAGGTCCAAGCCGCCTCTTGGGCATTCAGGACCTCGGTCACCCGCAGCTCGGTATCCCGACGGAACTCGTACCGGGCACCATCGGCCTCGATGCGCACCGTGGGGAGGTCGAAGGCACCGTACTCGAAGTGAGTGACGGAACCGGTCTCGTCAGTGTGCGCGAGGAGATTGCCTTCAGGATCCCAGAACCAGGTCTGCACTCCGCCCAGAGCATCCGTATGCCGCAACGGCCGCCCCTCGACGGTTCGCTCCATGTGCCTGACTGCGCCGAGAGGGTCTGTCACCCGAACGACCCGACCGAAGGGATCGCGGCCCACGACGGTCCTCTCGCCCGTCACGTCGGTAATGGCGACCGGCAGACCGGCCGCGTCGCTCTCGATCAACGTGACGCGGCCCAGCGGATCGGTGATCGACACGAGGCCGCCGTGCTCGTCGTAGCTGTAGCGTGTCCGGTTCCCCGCGGGGTCCATGAGGACGGTGCGATTCCCAGCCCCGTCATACGTCTGTCGCCACACGGATCCATCCGGCT
This sequence comes from Streptomyces sp. URMC 129, assembly GCF_051386415.1. Lineage (NCBI taxonomy): Bacteria > Bacillati > Actinomycetota > Actinomycetes > Kitasatosporales > Streptomycetaceae > Streptomyces > Streptomyces sp. URMC 129. The sequence goes on along the minus strand of NZ_JBPQTQ010000039.1, from coordinate 17,679 downwards.
GGATCACCTCAGTGGGCAGGCCCAGTTCGTTGTACTCGGTCCGGATCTGGTGGCCGTCGGGCCGGACGACGACGGTGGGGTTGCCGTGCCCGTCGTACTCGTACCGGGTCGTGCGGCCGAGGGGGTCGGTGATGGTCAGGGCGCGGTCGTAGCGGTCCCAGGCGCGGTGGGTCGTGTTGCCGAGGGGGTCCGTCTCGGCGATGAGCTGGTAGCTGTCGTTGAACTGGTAGACCGTGGCGTGGCCGAGGGAGTTGACCGCTGTCGTGCGGTTGTTCTCGGTGTCGTAGGCGTAGCGGTATTCCAGGACGCGGTCGGTGCCGGTGGTGTACACGCAGCGGCCTTCGGCGTCGTAGTCGTAGGAGTACCAGTAGCCGTTGCGGTCCTCCCACCGGGCCAGGCGGAAGTGGTCGTCGTAGAAGAACTTCAGCGGCAGGCCGGAGGAGTTGTACACCTCGGAGAGCAGGCCGGCGTCGTCGTAGCCATAGCGCAGCAGGACCGGCTCGGCGGGGTCGTTGAGCAGGCGCAGGGCGGTGACGCGGCCGCCCGTCGTGGTGATGCCGACGTGGTAGCCGCCGTCGTGGATCGCGTCGGTGGGGGCGCCGGTCTCGTCGTACTGGAAGCGGATCCGGTTGGTGTTGCGGTCGGTGATCGCGGTCAGGGCGAGTTCGCTGCCGGGGCGGCCGGGGACGGCGGAGAAGTGGAGGGTGCGGCCGGTGTGGCGTTGGTGGACGGTCAGCGGGGAGCCGGGCTGCCCGTCCCAGGACAGGCCCCAGCGGGGGCCTTCCACCGGCATGACCTGCTCGCCGGGGATCGGGCGGGGATAGAGCAGCGTCATCCCGTCGGCGGTGAACAGCCGGGCGCCGTACTCGTCCAGCAGGAGGCGCTGGTCCAGCGTCGAGGCCCACGAGGTGCCGAACCAGCGGCCGTACCGGTAGGTCGAGATGTGGTGGCGTTCCAGGATCAGCGGCAGGACGCCGGGCAGTTCGACGTCGGTGGCGGACATCACCAGCTCGCCGGTCGCCATGTCCACCGGGTCACCGCACAGGTTGCGGCCGTCCATCTCGGTCGCCTGGCGGCGCGTCTGGCGGCCGAGCCGCAACGCGCCCTGCCGCAGGCCGCGCATGCCGGTGGTGGCCAGGGAGCGCATGCCCCGGGCCAGGCCGCCGAGGGTGGTCAGGCCCTTCATGCCCGGGATGCAGTCCAGCGCGGCGAAGGCGACATCGAGCAGTGTCGCCTGTCCTCTGGCGTACTTGACCAGGGTGTCCGCGAGCACGACCAGGGCGGCGGCCAGCACCACCCACGCGAGCGGCCCGCCGATGATCATGACGACGACGCCCAGGACGGCGACGATGACCTTGCAGACCTCCACGATGGTGTCCCAGTTGTCCCGGACCCACTTGAACGCCTTCTCCCACCACTTCCGGTTCTGGATCCCCGCGTCCGAGGCGTCGTCGATCCCGGAGGCGCACTCCCGCGCCGCCTCCTCCCGCATCTCCCGGGCCTGCTCGGCCAGTTCACGGGCGGCGGACAGACGCTGCTCCGCATCATCCACCCGCGACCGCGCCGCGCCCGCCGCCGCGTCGGCCGCCTGCCGGTCCCGGACCGCCTGCCGCACCTCCTCCTCATCGGGAGGCTCCGGCGCGTCCCCCTCACGCTCCAGCCGCTCCGCCTCGTCCCCCGCCCGCGACACCCAGTCCTCGGCATCGGACAACGACGCCTGCGCCGAAGACAGATCGGCCTGCGCCGCGACCGCCCGCTCCAGCGCCCGGTCCGCCATCCCCTGCGCGTTCTGGAGCCTGGGCCAGTACCGCGCCAGCGCGTCCGCCGCCATGTCGTACGACGTCTGCAACTTGGCCAGGTTCTCCGGCACCCCGTCGAACTCCGCACGGAACGCGTCCGCCGACAACCCCGACCAGTCCAACACCGCCCGGTCCGACGCCATCCCCCGGATCTTCCCCAGCGCCTCCCCCACGTCATCCGCGAACGTCTGCAACTCCTCCGCCAGTTCGCGGACCTCGTCAGGACTGCCGGGCGTCGGGTCGGAGTCCATCCCGACAGGACTCCAGTCAGACGGACGCGTCATCGTTATCCCCCCGCTAAAAGAACTACGATCCGCAAATCGTAGGGACTCAGCGTGACGCCGTCCATGTGTGCCGGACCACCGCAGACGCCCGCGCGACCCGGCCGGTCTCCGAACCGGCAGGGGCACGTCAGGTGCGCGTTAGGGTGTCTCACCGACCACACCGACCACACGACCCAGCAGAACGGAACGACGTGGCGACGCCCCTCCTCAGACCCCTGCGCCGATGGGTCATGGACACCCACCCGGCCCGCATGGTGGCCCTCGCCTTCGGCGTCACCGTCGTCATCGGCACCACCCTGCTCGCCCTGCCCGTCGCCACGCAGGACGGCACCACGCCGCCGCTGCTGACGGCGCTGTTCACGGCGACCTCGGCGGCGTGCGTGACCGGGCTGGCGGTGGTCGACACCAGCGGCTACTGGAGCGGCTTCGGCGAGGGCGTGATCCTGGTGCTGATTCAGGCCGGCGGCTTCGGGATCATGACACTGGCGTCGCTGCTGGCACTGCTGATAGCGGGGAAGCTGCGGCTGCGGATGACACTGCACGCGCAGGCCGAGACCAAGATCGGCATCGGGGACGTCCGCCAGGTGCTGCTGCGGGTCGGGACCATCACCGTGGTCGTGGAGTCGGTGACGGCGCTGATCCTCACGCTCCGCTTCCACTTCGGGCACGGGGATCCGTTCGGCCAGTCCGTCTACCACGGGATCTTCCACTCGGTCGCGGCGTTCAACAACGCGGGCTTCGGGCTGCGCGCGGACAACCTGGTGCACTACGCCGAGGATCCGTGGGTGCTGATGCCGGTGGCGTTCGCCGTGATCACGGGCGGGCTCGGGTTCCCGGTGATCATCGAGCTCCTGCGGCACCGCGCGCGGCGCCGGGCCACCGGGCGGCGCAACTGGTCCCTGCACCTGAAGCTCACCGTGCTGATGACGGCGGTGCTGCTGGTCGCGGGCACGCTCCTCACGCTGGGCCTGGAGTGGGGCAACCGGGGCACGCTGGGGCCGCTGGCGGTGGACGACAAGGTGGTCGGGGCGTTCTTCCACTCCACGGTGAGCCGCACCGCCGGGTTCAACGCGACCGACATCGCGGCCATGGAACCGGCGACGCTCCTGGGGACCTCGGTGCTGATGTTCATCGGCGGCGGCAGCGCGGGCACGGCCGGCGGCATCAAGGTCACCACGTTCGCGGTGCTGGGCGCGGCGATCATCGCGGAGGTGCGCGGCGAGCCCACCTCCGGCGCCTTCCGGCGCAAGCTCGCCCCGCACGTGCTGCGGCAGGCGCTGACGATCGCGCTGCTCGGCGTGGGCGTGGTGATCGTCTCGACGCTGGCCCTGCTGACGCTGGTGGACGCGTCGACCGACGCGGTGCTGTTCGAGGCGGTGTCGGCATTCGGCACGGTGGGACTGACCGCCGGGCTGACGCCGACCCTGCCCGGCGGCGCGCAACTGATCGTCATCGCCCTGATGTTCATCGGGCGTGTCGGGCCCATCACCATGGTCTCGGCCCTCGCCCTGCGGGAACGGAAGCGGCGCTACCAGCATCCGGAAGAACGTCCGATCATCGGTTAGGCACACCACACAGTCGGGACGACCATGAGCAACTACCTCCACTCCATCCGGCGCCGCCGCGACAAGCGGCTCGCCCAGACCTACGCCCAGCGCGACAGCGGCGACCAGCGGATCGCCGTCATCGGCCTGGGCCGCTTCGGCAGCTCGCTGGCCGTGGAGCTGATGCGCCGGGGCTGGGAGGTGCTGGGCGTGGACGAGGACGAGCGGATCGTGCAGCAGCACGCCGACGCCCTCACCCACGCGGCGGTCGCCGACTGCACGGACAACGAGGTGGTGCGGCAGCTCGGCGTGCACGAGTTCCCCAGCGCGGTCGTCGCCATCGGCACGGACATCGAGGCGAGCATCCTCGTCACCTCGAACCTGCTGGAGGACGGCGTGCCGAACATCTGGGCCAAGGCGATCAGCCGCCAGCACGGCAAGATCCTGGAACGGCTCGGCGCCCACCACGTCGTCCTGCCCGAGCACGAGATGGGCGAGCGCGTGGCCCACCTGGTCACCGGCCGGATGCTGGACTTCATCGAGTTCGACGACGACTACGCCCTCGCCAAGACCGTCGCACCGGACGTCGCGACCGGCGTCCCGCTCGGCGTCAGCGCGGTCCGGACCAAACACGGCGTGACCGTCGTCGGCATCAAGCGGCCGGGCCAGGACTTCACCCACGCGACGGCCGAGACGGTCGTCGAGCCGGGTGACGTGATCATCATCACGGGGCGGACGCAGGCGGTGGAGGCGTTCACCGACCTGGTGTGACGGCTACCGGAGGGTTACCAGGGGTGACCGGCGCCACGGTGAGGGATCGGGCCATACGGGGTACGGTGTAAAGGCGGCGTCAAGATCTCGTCCCTGATGCCGAAGGTGCGCCGGGAAGTCTGGTCGGCAACGGAACGTGACCACGTTCCGCCCGTTCCCGACGAAAGGCCGCCCCTCATGACGCCGCCGAACCGGTCCCGCCAGCCGCTGCCGCCGCTCCGCAGCGCACAGGACCCTCAGGCCGTGGCGGCCCGCGACCGCCGCTCGGTCGCCGAGTTCCTGGGGCTGGAGACCACCGGCGGCATGCTGCTGCTGGTCGCGGCGACCCTCGCGCTCCTGCTCGCCAACTCCCCGCTCGGCGACGCATACGTCGACCTGCGCGACCACCACCTCGACATCCCGGCGCTCGGCCTGGAGCTGTCCGTCGGCCACTGGGCGTCGGACGGGCTGCTGGCCGTCTTCTTCTTCATCGCGGGCATCGAGCTGAAGCGGGAGCTGGTCGTCGGGGAGCTGCGCCGCCCGGCCGCCGCCGTGCTGCCGGTCGTCGCGGCCATCGGCGGCATGGTCACGCCCGCCCTGGTCTACGTGGCGGTCGCGGGCGCCGGGGGCGGCGATCTGAACGGCTGGGCGGTGCCGATGGCCACCGACATCGCCTTCGCGCTCGGCGTGCTGGCCGTCGTCGGCCGGCACCTGCCCTCGGCGCTGCGCACGTTCCTGCTCACCCTCGCCATCGTGGACGACCTGATCGCGATCGTCGTCATCGCCGTCTTCTACACCTCCGGCCTCGACCCGTGGGCGCTGCTCGGTGCCCTCGCCGGGTTCGCGGTCTTCTGGCTGCTGCACCGGCGAGGCGTGCGCGGCTGGTACGTCTACGTCCCGCTGGCGCTGGCGACCTGGGTCCTGATGTACAACAGCGGCGTGCACGCGACCGTCGCGGGCGTGGTGCTGGGCATGCTGCTGCGGACCAGGGCGGGGCCGCTGGAGAAGGAGTCCCCGGCCGAGCGGGTGGAGAACGTCGTGCACCCGTTCTCCGCCGGGATCGCGGTGCCGGTGTTCGCCCTGTTCGCGGCGGGGGTCGAGGTCTCGGGGGACACCTTCGGCGCGATGGTCCGCGAGCCGGAGGCGCTGGGCGTGACGCTGGGGCTGGTCGCCGGGAAGGTGATCGGTGTTTTCGGCGCCACCTGGCTGACCGCCCGGTTCACCCGGGCCCGGCTGAGCCCGTCCCTGACCTGGCCGGACGTGGCGGGGGGCGCGATGCTGGCGGGGATCGGCTTCACGGTGTCGCTGCTGATCGCGGAGCTGGCGTTCGCGGAGGCGCCGCACCTGTCGGAGCACGTCAAGGTCGCCGTGCTGCTGGGCTCGGTGCTCTCGGCGCTGCTGGCGAGCCTGATGCTGGGGCTGCGCGGGCGGCAGTACCGGCGGGCGGCGGAGGCGGCGGCGCTGGCGTCGGCGGCCGAAGACGTTCAGAGCAGCTCCCCGTCGCGGTAGAGCAGCACCCGGTCCGGGCGGGGCACGGCGCGGGCGGCGGTGCCGGGCGGCGTGGGCACGTCCTCGGGGACCACGACCTGGACCGCGCCGGCCGGGCCCTGGAGGGTGACGAGCTGGGCGCTGCCCAGGTTCTCCACGACCGTGACCTCGCCGGGCAGGCCGCCCTCCGGGGCCGCCGGGTCCGTTCGGCCCGGCACGTACGTCAGGTACTCCGGCCGCACCCCGTAGACCACCTTCTCGCCCGGGGCCGGGGGCGCCCCGGGATTCCCGGCGGGCAGCGGGACGCCGCCGACGCCGACCCGCCCGTCGGGCAGGACCACGCCGTCCAGCAGGTTCATCGGGGTGGAGCCGATGAAGGAGGCGACGAACGTGTTGGCCGGGCGGCGGAACACCTCGGCCGGGGTGCCGATCTGCCGCACCCGCCCGTCCTCCAGCACCGCGACGCGGTCCGCGAGCGCCAGTGCCTCCGCCTGGTCGTGGGTGACGAAGACGGTGGTGACCCGCAGTTCGCGCTGGAGCCGCTTGAGGAACGTCCGGGCCGACAGGCGCATCCGGGCGTCGAGGTTGGACAGCGGCTCGTCGAGGAGGAACGCGCGCGGGTGGCAGGCCATCGCGCGGGCCAGCGCCACCCGTTGCTGCTGCCCGCCGGACAACTGGGCGGGGCGGCGGTCGAGATGGCCGCCGAGGCCGAGGGCCGCGGCCGTCTCCGCCGCCCTGGCCCGCCGCTCGGCGCCCGGCACCTTCCGCACCCGCAGCGGGTAGGCGATGTTCTCGCTCACCGACATGTGCGGGAAGAGGGCGTAGTCCTGGAAGACCATGGCCACTTCGCGGCGTCCGGGCGGCAGCGCGGTGACGTCCTCGCCGCCGATGCGGACGGTGCCCGCCGTGGGCTCCTCCAGACCGGCGACCGTGCGCAGCAGCGTGGTCTTGCCGCAGCCGGAGGGGCCGAGCAGGGCGAAGAACTCCCCGTCCGCGATGGACAGTCCGACCCCGTCGAGGGCGCGGACGCCGCCGGGGTGGACCTTGGTCAGACCGGCCAGTTCGATCGTCGCCATCAGTGCTTGATCCCTCCGTGGAACCGGAACCCGTACCGGGACGAGACGAAGAGGAACATCGCGACCACCGGCAGGGAGTAGAGCAGGGAGAAGGTGGAGATCAGGGCCAGGTCCGGCTGCCCGCCCTCGGTGTAGAAGGTGTACATCACCACGGCGGCCGGGGACTTCTCGGGCGAGCGCAGCAGCAGGAAGGGGATCAGGAAGTTTCCCCAGACCTGGGCGACGGACCACACGGCGACGGTGGCCAGGCCGGGCCGGATCAGGGGGGCGACGACGTGCGCCAGGATCTGGAGCGGACCGGCGCCGAAGACGCGGGCGGACTCCTCGTACGAGCGAGGGGTGCCGTCGGTGAAGTCCTTGAGGATGAAGACGGCGGAGGGCAGCAGCCCGCCGGACAGCACGAGGATGACGCCGAGTTGGGAGTCGATGAGGCGCAGCTCGTGGGCGAGGTTGAACAGCGGGACCATGGCGGCGGTGCCGGTGACGATGGAGGACAGCAGCAGCAGCGCGTACAGCAGGCCGTCGCGGCCGGGCAGCCGGACGCGGCTGAGGGCGTAGGCGGCGAAGGCGGCCAGGGTCACCGTCAGGGCGCCGGTGCCGGTGGCCAGCAGCAGCGAATTACGCAGCGAGCGCAGGGCGTTGTCGTTGCCGAGGAGGTCGCGGAAGCTGTCGAGGGTGAACGCGGGCAGCGACGCGGAGATGCCGGGATCCCGGTCGAACGGCGCGGACGCCAGCCACAGCAGCGGCAGCGCGAAGAACGCCAGCAACAGGCAGACCACGGTGTAGCGCCCGACGACGCGGGCCGCCGCGCGGGCCGCCTGCGCCGCGTTGCCCGCGTTGGCCGCGGGGCTCATCGCGCCGCCTCCGTGTCCCGGCGCCGCAGCAGCCGCACGTAGGCCAGCGCGATGACGAGGTTCACCAGCAGCATCAGCACCGACAGGGCGGCGCCGTAGCCGAGTTCGCCGCCGAACAGGGCCGTGTTGTAGATGAAGACGGGCACCAGCTCGGTCGCGTCGCCGGGGCCGCCGCCGGTCAGCAGGAACGGGGTGAAGTCGTTGAACGTCCACAGGCTGATCAGCAGCAGGTTCGTCAGGACGTGGCCCCGGATCGCGGGCAGCACGACGTCGCGGAGCTGCCGCCACCCGGAGGCCCCGGCCAGCCGGGCGGTCTCCAGCCGGGAGGGCGGCACGGTGCCCAGCGCGGCGGCGTAGAGCATCATCGAGAAGGCGGTGCCGCGCCAGATGTTGAACACGACAACCGACGCCATGGGGTGTTCCACCAGCCAGGCCGTGCCGTCCGTGCCCAGCAGCGCGTTGAGCGTGCCGTCGTCGCGGTCGAGGAGCGCGATCCACAGGAACGCGACGACCGAGCCGGGCAGGATCCACGCCACCAGCACCAGCGTCTCGACCAGGCGGCGCAGCGCGCCGCGCCGCTCGCGCAGCAGCCAGGCGATGGCGAAGCCGAGGACGGCCTGCCCGAGGACCGCCGACCCGACGACGAACTGGAGGGTGAGGCCGAGGGAGTGGCCGAAGCCATCCTCGTCCACGGCCCGTTCGAAGTTGTCCAGCCCGGTGAACTCCGGGTCGGCGGCGGCCAGTCCGGTGAGCCGGTAATCGGTGGCGCCCAGGTACAGCGTCCACAGGGCGGGGAAGACGAGGAACGCCGCGATGAGCAGCAGCGCGGGGGCGACGAACGCGGCGGCCCGCGCCCGTCCCAGGCCCGCCGCGTCAGCCGGCACCGCCGGTGACCTCCTCCAGTCCGTCCGCGAAACCGGCGGCGGCGTCGGCCGGTTCGCCGTCCCCGGAGGCCACCGCGCCCGTGGCCTCCTGGAGCAGCACGGAGACCGCCGGGTACTCGGCCAGCGGGGGCCGGAAGGTGGTCAGCGGCAGCACCTCGTCCGCGATGAACGACAGCATCGGATCCCCGGCCAGGACCTGGTCGTTGACGTCGGAGCGGGCGGTGACGCGGGCACTGCCCTCGACGGCGGCCGTGACGGCCTCCGCCGAGTTCATGAACGTCAGCAGCTCGTAGGCGAGTTCGGGATGGTCGCTCGCGGCGTTCAGCGCCCGGACGCTGCCGCCCGAGGTGCTGACGAAGTCCTGGCCGCGCACGCCCGCGCCCGGTTCGGCGGCCGGGATCAGGGCCCAGCCGACGGCCTCGTCGCGGTCCTCACGGGGCGCGGTACCGCCGTCGGGGTTGATGACGCTCCGCCAGAAGTAGTCGCTCTCCAGCAGGATGCCGATCTCCCCGGCGGCGAACCGCTCGAACGACTTGTCGCGGCCCTGCGCCTCCTGCTGGAGCACGGGATCACCGAGCCCGCCGCCGTACACGTCCTCGTAGAAGCCGAGGACCCGCTCCAGCCCGGGGCTCGCGCCGGTCCAGCCGGTCCCGTCGTGGATCTCCTCGCCGGTGCCGGCCAGCAGCGGCAGCACGCCCTGCATGGTGGTCGCCTCGCCCATCGCCGTCCCGGCGTTGATCTGGAGGGGCGTGACGCCGTCCAGCCGGGCCAGCGCCCCGGCGGCGTCGAGGATGTCGGCCCAGCTCTCCGGCTGCCAGTCGTCGGCCGGCAGTCCGGCCTCGGCGAACAACTCCCGGTCGTAGAACAGGACCCGGCCGTCCGTCCCCCACGGGATGCCGTACACCTCGCCCTCGTACGCGGCCAGTCCCCGCACGGCCTCGGGGATCTGCCGCCAGCCGTCCCAGTCGTCCCGGGGCAGCGGCTCGATGTACCCGGCCTGGGCGAACTCCCCGATCCAGATGCCGTCCAGGGTCAGGACGTCGGGGCCGGATCCGGCCTGGAGGTCGAGCGCGAGTCGCGTCTTGAACTGCTCGTCGTCCACGCCGCTGGACTCGAAGGAGACGTCGACCGCCACGCCCCGCGCGCGCTGCTCCTCCTCGAAGGCGGGGATGACCCACTCCTCGATCCACTCGGCTTCCTCGGTGTTCTTGCCGCCGCTGACCGCGTTGGCGGAGATGGTCAGCTCCACCGTGCCGTCGCCGTCGCCGCCCGATCCGCCCCCGCACGCCGCGAGGACCAGCCCCGCGCACAGGATCCCCGCCGGTAAGGCGACACGTCCGCTCAGCTTCCGCATCAGCCATCTCCTCGCCGAGATGTCGAGACGTCGATGCGGGAGATGTACCCGACGAACGGACGGCCGTAAAGACACCTCGGCGGACGCACGGGCGCGCGCTCCCCCGCCGGGGCTCAGGAACCGGGCCGCAGCATCCGGGCGTAGCTCCCCAAGGACCGCTGGTAGCGCGGCAGATGCGCCGCGAGCGCGCCCAGCGCCACCGCGACGGCCTCGCGCTCCCGCCCGGCGTCCACCAGGGCCAGGGAGAGGAACGCCCGCACCACGTCGTCGAGTTCGTCGGAGCCGGCGGCCAGCTCGCCGGTCAGCAGCTCGACGCTCTCCGCCGCCCGTCCGGCGTCCCGCAGCGTGCCGGCCAGCGCGATCACCGCGCGCCGCCGCCGTTCGCCGGACAGGCCCCGGTCGAGAGCCCGCCGGAACAGCGGCTCGGCGAGGGCGGGTCGGCCGGTGGCCTCCAGCGCGGCGGCCCGCTCGAAGAGCCCGACGGCGCTGTCCGGCGGCAGTTCGGCGGCCAGCTTCTCGATCACCGCCACGAGCCCGTCCGCGCCGTGCCGGTCGGCGGACGCCCACGCGTCGGCCAGCCGCCGCTCCCACTCCGATCCGTCCACCGGTCCGTCCACCGGCCCAGCCTCGCACACCCCCGCCGCGCCGGCGGCGGAGCCGACCTTGAACGCGAGCCACACCGTCTTGCCGACGGCGTGCTCCGTGTAGCCGTACGCGTCGGCCAGCTCGGCTATGAGCGCCAGCCCGCGCCCGCCGTCACCGTCCGGCCCGAAGGCCCGGGGCTCGGGACGGCCGCCGCCGGTGTCGCGCACCGCGATGCGTAACCAGTCGGCGTCCGCGTCCAGCCGCACGCTGAACTCCCCGCCCGTGGGCGCTCCGTGCAGCAGCGCGTTGGTCGCCAGCTCGGACACACACAGCCTGGCGTCGTCGCGCCGGTCGCTCAGCCCCCACTCGGCGAGCGTGGCGGACGTGAACTCCCGCGCGGCGCGAACGGACGTGAGGTCCTGTGGGAACGCACGTCGCCGTGATCGGGACCGTGACAGGGACACGGTGCATCACCGCCTTGCCAATGGGCGTTTACCCGCGTAGAAACCGTACCGCTCTTCGCGAAAGGCAACAAGGGCGGGCGGCGTAGTTGATACGAAGAGCGGGTCGCCTACGGTGTATGACGCAAGGACGCACCAGCGCACGGGACATGCGGGAGGACGCCGTGAGCAGCAGCGATTGGGTCAGCACCTCCGCGCCGTATCTGACTCCCCGGCAGGGGGGCCGCGACGCGTGGAGCGAGGAGACGGCGGCGCGCGGGCGGCGCGGCCGGCAGAGCATCCTCCACGCCGGGGAGGTCCCGGCGCCGGCGGACGTCGCCGGGCTGCTCGGCGCCGCCGCGGGGCAACCGGTGGTCGTGCGCCGCCGGATCATGTATCTGGACGACTGGCCCTGCGAGTTGACGGACACGTACTATCCGGCGCACATCGCCGCCGGCACCCGGCTGGCCGGAACGGCGAAGATCCCCGGCGGCGCCGTGACGCTGCTCGCCCAGCTCGGCCACGTGGGCGCGCTGGTGCGCGAGGACGTGACGGCCGGGATGCCGAGCGACGAGGAGCGCCGCCTGCTGCGCACCGGCCCCGGCGAGCCGGCGTTACGGCTGACGCGGCTCACGCTGGACGGTGGGGGACGCCCGATCCAGGTCGACAAGATGACCATGCCCGCGGGGCGCCAGCGGCTTCGCTACGAACACCGGATGGGATGACCTTGCCCAGGACCACTCCACGCATCGAGGCGGACGCGGCCGACCCGCGCTCGCTGCACGAGCGCATCGCCGCCGACCTGCGCGACGAGATCATGAGCGGGGACCTGGCGCCCGGTGCGAAACTCCCGTCCACGGCCCAGCTCACCAGCCGCTTCGGCGCCTCGAACGCCACCGTGCAGAAGGCGCTGGCCCTGCTGAAGGAGGAACGCCTGGTCGTCGGCCGCCCCGGCGCGGGCGTCACCGTCCGCGAGCACCGGCAGCGGACCATGCGCCCCGCCGCCTACATGGCCCCGGCGGCGGCCGGGGAGCCGTACCGGTGGCTCGCCGAGGCCGAGCGGCGCGGCCTGCGGGCGCGCGGCGAACTGCTGGCGGTGGACGAGACCGTGCCGCCCGCCGACGCGGCGGCGGCGCTGCGGCTCGGGCCGGGCGAGCGGGCGCTGCTGCGCAGCCAGGTGCTGCTGCTGGACGACGAGCCGGTCGAACTGGTCAAGTCCTACTACCCACTGGAGATCGTGCGGGGCACCGCGCTGATGGAGCACCGGCGGATCAGGGGCGGCACGCCGACGCTCCTGGCCGAGCTGGGCTACCCGCCCCGGCTGAGCGTGGACCGGGTCTCCGCCCGCATCCCGACGCAGGAGCAGTACGCGCTGCTGCGGCTGCCCGGCGACCTGCCGGTGCTGCGGACGCTGCGCGTGGTCTACAGCGACGGCGACGTCCCGATCGAGGCGTCGATCCTGGCGAAGGCGGGCCATCTGTACGAGCTGCGCTACGACTTCGGCCCGTCGTCACCGTGCGCTGAAGACGTCCCGTAGCGCGTCGGTGGCCGTCCGCAGCACGTGCGGCGGCAGGTCCGCGAACACCCTCTCGTGCGCGGCCGAGTTCGCCAGGACGGCGGCCTCGGCCAGCCGCCTGCCCTCGGCGGTGAGGCGGATGAGGGTGCCGCGCCCGTCGGCCGGGTCGTCCTCGCGCCGGACGAGGCCGCGCGCGGTGAGGCGGTTGACGATGTTGCTCGTGCCGCCGGTGGAGAGCAGGAGCGCGCTGCTCAGCTCGGTGGGCCGCAGCCGGTAGGGGGCGCCGACCCGGCGCAGGGTCACCAGCACGTCGAACTCGCCGGTGGTGAGCCCGAATTCCGGCAGCACGCCCCGGGTGGCGGCGGACAGCTCGTTGGCCAGCGCTATCACGCGCTTGATCAGCTCGGCGGCCGGACCCAGCACGTCCGGCAACTCGGCCCGCCAGGCCGCGATCAGCTCGTCCACCGGATCTTTCACGTTCAACAGGGTAGGCCACGCACCGATGACCTAACGGGAAGGCTTTCCCTGATTTCCGTTCCCCGTCATGGAACTTGTCGCTCATGACGCACTCCCCGGCGGCGCCGTACGGGCGTGGCTCAGCGGCGCCGCACGGTTCGTACCGGCTGTCCCGGGCGCCAGAGCTGGATCACCAGTTCGTCGCCCTCGACGGTGGTGCGGACCACCTCCGCCACGTCGGCCCGGAAGAGGTGGAACGGCTCCGGCGGCTCGGCGTCCGCCGCGTACCGTGCCACCGCCTCCGGCTCGGTGACCTCCACCGCCCGGCCCGAGACCCGCACGTCGCCGCCGTCCATGCCGGTCCCCGGCCCCGGGTTGGCGTGCAGCGCGAACCGTGGATCGCGCCGCAGATCCCGGGCCTTCCACGATCCGTGCATCATGCCCAGCCACATCTCCCCGGACCGGAAGTCCACTTCGAGCCCGCTGACCCGGGGTGCCCCACCGGTCCGCAGCGTGGCGAGCACATGATGCCGGTACGCCCCGAACCGCTCCCGCACCACCGTCGCGAAGTCCCGCTCCGCCGCCTCGAAATCCGCCCACGTCGTCGTCATGGGCCCATGCGACCACGGAAACCCGACACCTTCCGTCAGGTTTGGCGCGGCGCCGCGCGACACCGGGACCGGGGCGCGGTGAGTCACCCGCCCCGGCCCCTCCCGCGGCGACGGTCAGCCGGCGTTCAGCGTGTCCGTGCCCGGGCCGCCGGAGAGCGTGTCGGTGCCCCCGCCGCCCCACAGGGCGTCGTCGCCGCTGTTGCCGTAGAGGACGTCGGGATCGGGGCCGCCGTGGAGTTCGTCGTTCCCCGTGCCGCCGCGGATCTCGTCCCGGCCGCTGTTGCCCCAGACGTAGTCCCGGGCCCCCTCCGCGAGGATCAGGTCGTTGCCCGCGCCGCCGTAGACCGTGTCGGCCCCGGCGCCGCCGCGGATCGTGTCGTCGCCGGTGTCGCCGAAGGCGTAGTCGCCCGTCACCAGGGACAGGGTGTCGTTGCCGGACCCGCCGTGCATCTCGTAAGCGCCGCTGAGCGTGTCGCTCCCCTCGTCGCCCCAGAGGAGCAGGTACGGGCTGCCGCCGGTCCCCAGCGTGTCGGCCCCGGGGCCGCCGCGCACGTCGCCGTTGCTGGTCGCCCGGATGTCCGCCCGGTCGTTCCCGAGGCCGAGCGCGATGTCCAGTCCGGGGCCGGAGGAGGAGGACACGGTGACCTCGCAGGCCGCCACGGTCGGATCCCGCTCGTCGGGGCGGAAGCAGGCCACGCCCGGCGCGATCGGCACCACATCGTCGAAGACGACGACATGTGCCGCCTCGTCCACCGTGACGACCAGGTCGTTGGTCCCGTCACCCCCGGTGTAGGTGAACTCGTACGGGAACTCCGCGTCGTTGCCGGAGACCGTCGCCCCCGTCGCCGCCGCCCCCGCCGGGGTGGTGGCGAGTCCGAGGGCTCCGGCCGCCACAAGGACCGCGGTACTCAGGAAAGTGCTCGTCTTCCGCATGATTCCCCCCAGGAATCGGTGAGTCGGCGGATCAGTCCTGGTGGATCCGGTCGGTCCCCGGGCCGCCGGAGAGCGTGTCGGTGCCCGCGCCGCCGTAGAGCACGTCGTTGCCGCTGTTGCCGTAGAGGACGTCCGGATCGAGGCCGCCGGAGAGCGTGTCGTCGCCCGTGCCACCGCTGAGGGTGTCCCGGCCGCCGTTCCCGTAGACCTTGTCGGCCCCGCCACCCGCGTAGACCACGTCGTGGCGCGGGCCCCCCGTGATGTCGTCGGGACCGGGGCCGCCGTGGACGGTGTCGCTGCCGTCCTCGCCACGGGCCTTGCCGCCGGTGGCCGACGTGATGACGAGGGTGTCGTCACCGGTGCCGCCGAGCATGGTGCCGCCGTGGCTGATCCGGTCGTTGCCCGCGTCGCCGTACATGGTCTGGTAACTCACGCCCGTGAGCGTGTCGTTGCCGGAGCCGCCGCGCACCTCCCCCAGCGTCGGCTCCTCGATCCGGAACCGGTCGTCCCCGTCGCCCAGGTCGACGGAGACCCAGGAGGTGTCCGGGGTCTTGCTGATCACGCACCGCACGACGTACGGGTCCTGGGCGTCGGGATGCTCGCAGCCCTCCCCGGCCACGATCGGGACGCGGTCCTCGACGGTGTAGTGCCACCCGTCCGTGGTGGTGAACGTGACGTCGTTCCGCTGCCCGTCCCCGGCCACGTACACGATGCCGTTCGCCAGGTCCTCCGAGGACACCGTCGCCCGCGTGGCCGCCTGCGCCGGGGCGGCGAACCACCCCTGCCCGCCGGCCGCGAGGGCGGCGACGCCTAACGCGATGACGCGCTTTCGCATGAAATCCCCCCATCTCTTCCCGCATGGTCGATGAACACCTGTTTGACTTCCCGGCCGGACGGATGGTTGTACGGCCGGCCGGGCCGGAACGGCGGTGGGGCCGGGGGAGTTGGTCAGGAGCGCGCCGACGCCGGCCAGACCGGGGTGAAGCCCCGGCGGCCGGCCGCCAGCACGTCGTAGTCGTGGCGGGCGATCGCCCGCAGGATCTCCTCGTAGTACGTGATGCCCATCGTCCACACCACCTGGATCCGGAACGGCAGCGCGGGCAGGGCCGCGCGGGCCTGGGTCCACAGGGCGTGGGCGCGCTCCGTCTCGAAGCGGATCAGGGCCCGCACGGGCCGCGTCGCGCGCGGGCGGCACAGGTCGGCGGGGGCGACGCCGAAGCGGGTCAGGTCCTCGCCCGGCAGGTAGACGCGACCGAGGCGGCGGGCGTCGTCGCCGGTGTCGCGGATGATGTTGGTCAGTTGCTGGGCCCGGGCCAGCGTCACGCAGTGGTCCCGCAGCCGTTCGGCGGGGAGGTCGAGGACGCGCAGCAGCCAGTCGGTGAACGGGACGGCCACGTCCACGACATACCGGTCGAGGTCGGCGTGGGTGGCGTAGCCGGTCGCGGTGAGGTCCGTGCGCAGCGCCGTCAGCCAGTCCAGATACGCGGCGGGGTCGATGCCGCAGGTCCGCATCGTGTGCAGCCAGGCCCGTGCCACCGGGTCGGCCGCGCCGCCACGGGCGACGGCGTCGCGCACCAGCGCCGTCCAGGCGTCGAGGTCGGCGCGGCGGACGGCGACCGGGCCGTCGGTGTCCAGCAGGTCGTCGGGGCGGACGACGGCCTGGACCCACGCCCACAGGTGCGGGCGGCGGGCGGCGGGCACCAGGCCGGCGCCGAGGCCGAACAGGTCGCCCTCCCGGGACAGCGTCATCCGCCGGCAGTACTCGTACGCCGCGTCCAGGGCCGGGTCGTCGACGCCGGCCCGGATCAACGACCAGCAGATGTCGGGGATCACGCGGACGCACCGGGCAGCCGGCCCCGGGTCCTGGTGCGGGCCGCGTAGGTCTCGATGGCCCGCCACAGGTCGCGGCGGTCGACATCCGGCCAGAGCGCGTCGAGGAAGACCAGCTCGGCGTAACTGGCCTGCCACGGGAAGAAGTTGGAGGTCCGATGCTCCCCCGCGGTTCTGATCATCAGGTCCACGTCGGGCAGTTCGGGGACGCTGAGGTAGCGGGCGAAGCACCGCTCGTCGATGTCGTCGGCCGCCACCCGCCCGTGGTAGACGTCCTGGGCCAGCGCGGTGGCGGCGTCGGTGATCTCCGCCCGGCCGCCGTAGTCCAGGCACACGGTCAGGGTGAGCACCGCGTTGTTCCGCGTCCGGTCCTCCAGCCGCCGCAGGGCGTCGGCGACATGGCCGGGAACGCGGGACCGCCGCCCCGCCCACCGCACGCGGACGCCCAGGTCCGCCAGCTCGAGCTGGCGCGAGACGGGCAGTACGCGGCGGGCGAGGGTCACGAAGAGGTGCCTGACCTCGTCGCGCGGCCGGCCCCAGTTCTCCGTCGAGAAGGCGTAGAGCGACAGATGGGTCACGCCCGCCTCGATCGCGCCGTGGACCATGTCCCACCCCGACCGCGCCCCGGCCTCGTGTCCCCGGGCACGGGGCAGGCCGCGGCTGGTCGCCCAGCGGCCGTTGCCGTCCATGATGATCGCGACGTGCCGGGGCAGCCGGTCGGCGGGCACCCGCGGGGGACGGCCGCCGGAGGGGTGCGGGTCGGGGCGGCGCACGGGGGCGGCGCGGGATGAGGTGGCGTCCACGGAAAAGGCTCCTTTCTGACCGCCTACCCCTCCAGGCTCACCGGAATATGCCAGAGCGCATCAGGGCGCGAATCGTGGCACGCGAGGCCGACGGCGGCACCCGCCGGGCGCGCGCCGGGCGGCGCGCCTCGCCGTCACGCGCCGACCGCCGAAGAATGCGCCGCCGAAAACCGGACACGCTCCGGATGAGGAAGAAACAAGGAGGGAATCCGGGGAAAAGGGAAAGACTCGGACGCGGACTCCCGCACTTCCGGCACCTCACGACCGGCTCCCTTCACCCCGGACCTACGCGGCATCCACCTTTCCCCATATCCGGCGCCATCCACCCACACAGTCCGCACACATGAGGATGGCCGAAATCTTACGGGAATTGGCGGTCATTCAGGGAATCACCACGGCAGGCCACGCGTTATGCTCTGGCCAGGGGCTGGGGGGCCGCTTCGCCACCGGAATCGCGGTGGGAGGCGGGGGA
>NZ_JBPQTQ010000038.1:0-42692 GCF_051386415.1 Streptomyces sp. URMC 129 | reverse complement strand
GGCGCCGGGGGTGCGGAGGGTGTCGAGGACCTGGCGGACCTCGCCCAGCGCCTCCTTGCTGGCGGCCTTGATGGTGGTCAGCGCGGAGCGGGCCTGCTCGGGGTCGGAGTCCAGCAGGGCCAGCCCCATGCCGGCCTGCACGTTGATGACGGAGATGCTGTGGGCGAGGACGTCGTGCAGCTCGCGGGCGATGCGCAGCCGTTCCTCGTCGGCGCGGTGCCGTTCGGCCTCCTCGCGCTCGGCGCGCTCCCTGGCGCGCTGCTCGCGCCGGGCGCGGGCCAGTTCGGCGACGGCGAGGACGGCGACGGACCAGGCGGCCAGGGCGGCGTCGGCGGCCCAGTCGGACGGCTCGTCGCCGCGGGGCGGCAGCCACGCGTACAGCCAGTGGCCCACCAGGAGCTGGCCCGTCCACAGCAGGGCCAGGGCGGCCCGGGCGGCGTGCCGGTGTCCGGAGGCGACGGCGTGGAAGGCGGCGACGACCGCGCTGAGGAAGACGGGGCCGTAGGGGTAGCCGGCGCCGAGGTAGAGCAGGACGACGGCCGAGGTGCCGAGGGCGGCGGCTGCCGGGTGGCGGTGGCGGACCAGCAGCAGGGCGGGGCCGAGGAGCAGCAGGGCGCGGGCGGGGAGGTCGAGGGAGACCCGGCCGGTCTGGTTGTGGTCGGCGAACTGCGAGCCGACGAGCTGGACGGCCAGCACCACGCCGGTGGACCGCCACGGCCACCCGGCGGCCGGGGCCGGGACGGCGGGCCACCGCCGCCGGCGGCGCGGTCCGGCCGGGGCGGCGGAGGGTCCCGTGGGAGGCGCGGTCATGCGGGCAACGCTAGCCGCCGGCCGGCGGCCGGTGCGTCACCCGGCGGGGGGCACCGGGCCTACTCCCGGCGGAGTACGCGCCGGGGTCAGGCCCCGGGCCGGCCCCGGGTGCCGGGGCCGGTGCCCGGGTCCCGGACGAGGGTGCGGTCGAGGGCGGCGAGGGTCCGGCGGGCGACCGGGTGGGTGCGCACCAGGCCGGCGAGCGTGGTCGAGCCGCGGGTGATGCGGGCGAAGACGGCCCAGGCGGGGCGGACGCCGACGAGGGTGGCGTGCAGGAGGCCGGGGCGGTGGGCGAAGGCGGCCAGCAGGCGGCGGCCCACGCCCATCTCCACGCCCAGTCCGGACTTCACGGCGAAGGTGTAGTTCAGGGCCTGGCGGCGGGCGTCGACGGCGTCGCCGGCCTCGGCGATGCGGACCGCCCACTGCCCGGCGAGCCGACCGGACCGCAGGGCGAAGGAGATGCCCTCGCGGGTCCACGGCTCCAGCAGCCCGGCCGCGTCGCCGCAGACCAGGACCCGGCCGCGGGAGAGCGGCGAGTCGTCGGTGCGGCAGCGGGTGAGGTGGCCGGAGGAGAGGGTGGGCTCCAGACCGGCCAGGCCGAGGCGGGCGATGAAGTCCTCCAGGTACCGCTTGGTGGCGGCGCCGTCGCCGCGGGCGGAGATGACGCCGACGGTGAGGGTGTCGCCCTTGGGGAAGACCCAGCCGTACGAGCCGGGCAGCGGGCCCCAGTCGATGAGGACGCGGCCCTTCCAGTCCGCGGCGATCTCCGGCGGTATCGGGATCTCCGCCTCCAGCCCGAGGTCGACCTGGGCCAGGCGGACCCCGACGTGGGCTCCTATACGGCTGGCGCTGCCGTCGGCGCCGACCACGGCCCGGGCCAGCAGGGTCTCGCCGCCCGCCAGGACCACGGCCACGGTGCGCCGGTCGGGGACGGCCGGGCCGTGCTGCTCGACGCGGGAGACGGTGGTGCCGGTGCGCAGCTCGGCGCCGGCCTTGACGGCGGCCTCGACGAGGCGCTGGTCGAACTCCGGGCGGTTGACGAGTCCGAACAGCATCCGCTTGGAGCGCCGGGTGCGGGCGAGCCTGCCGTTGAGGGAGAACGTCACGGCGTGCACGCGGTCCTTCAGGGGCAGTTCGAAGCCGGGGGGCAGCGCGTCGCGCGAGGGGCCGATGATGCCGCCGCCGCACGTCTTGTAACGGGGCAGCTCCGCCTTCTCCAGCAGCAGGACCCGCCGGCCGGCCTCGGCGGCGGCGCGGGCGGCGGACGCTCCGCCGGGTCCGGCCCCGACCACGACGACGTCCCACACCATCCTCGACCCGGCTCCGTTCTCGCTGCTCACGATGTGTCGTCGCTCCCCGTCGCGTCGGTCGATCTTCGGTCACCGCCCGGCATCCTACGGCGCAAGAGGCGCGACACCCGGCGATACGATGATCGTCACACCGCCTGGTGTCCGCACCCATGCCGTCCACTGCCGCCCCCGCGCGCGGGGGCGCGCGCACGCGAGGAGCGTTTTCCGTGGAGCACAGCCCCGAGCACGCCGCGATCTCCGCCGCCGTCGCGGCGCTCATGCCGCGGGCCAGGAGGGAGCTGGCCGAGCTGGTGGCCTTCCGCTCCGTGGCGGACCCCGGGCAGTTCCCGCCGGCCGAGTGCCGGGCGGCGGCGGAGTGGGTCGCCGCCGCGCTGCGCGCCGAGGGCTTCGGCGAGGTGGCGCTGCTGGACACGCCCGACGGGACGGCGTCGGTGTACGGCCACCTGCCGGGCCCGGAGGGCGCGCCCACGGTCCTGCTGTACGCGCACTACGACGTGCAGCCGCCGCTGGACGAGGGGGCGTGGACGTCGCCGCCGTTCGAGCTGACCGAGCGGGACGGGCGCTGGTACGGGCGCGGGGCGGCCGACTGCAAGGGCGGTGTGCTGATGCACCTGCTGGCGCTGCGCGCGCTGCGGGAGGCCGGGGGCGTCCCGGTGGGCGTGAAGGTGATCGTGGAGGGCTCGGAGGAGCAGGGCACCGGCGGGCTGGAGCGGTACGCCGAGGCGCATCCGGGGCTGCTGTCCGCGGACGCCGTGCTGATCGGCGACGCCGGGAACGCGCGGGCCGGGCAGCCGACGGTGACCGCGATGCTGCGCGGCATGACGCTGGTCCGCGTGCAGGTGGACACCCTCGCGGGCAACCTGCACTCGGGGTCGTTCGGCGGGGCCGCGCCGGACGCGCTGGCGGCGCTGGTGCGGATGCTGGGTTCACTGCACGCGGAGGACGGCTCCACGACGGTCGACGGGCTGGCCGCGGACGGCGTCTGGGACGGCGCGGCCTATCCGGAGGCGGTGTTCCGCGAGGACGCCGGGGTGCTGGACGGCGTGCGGCTGATCGGCTCCGGCGGCGTCGCGGACCGGCTGTGGGCGCGTCCCTCGGCGACGGTCCTCGGCATCGACTGCCCGCCGGTCGTGGGGGCCACGCCGTCGGTGCAGGCGAGCGCGCGGGCGCTGGTGAGCCTGCGGGTGCCGCCGGGCGTGGAGGCGGGGGCGGCGGGCCGGCTGCTGGTGGAGCACCTGCGGTCGCGGGCGCCGTGGGGGGCGCGGGTCACGGCCGATGTGGTGGGCGAGGGGCAGCCGTTCCGCGCCGACACCGGCAGCCCGGCCTACGCGGCGATGGCCTCGGCGATGCGCGAGGCGTACGACGGCGCGGAGATGGCCGTGGTGGGCCAGGGCGGCTCCATCCCGCTGACGAACACCCTGGCCGGGCTGTATCCGGGCGCCGAGATCCTGCTGATCGGGCTGAGCGAGCCGGCGGCCCGCATCCACGCCGTGGACGAGAGCGTGTCGCCGGAGGAGCTGGAGCGGATGTCGGTGGCGGAGGCGCTGTTCCTGGCGCGGTACGCGGCGGCCCGGCACGGGCGGGGCTGACGCCCGGCGGCTCCCGGGGCGGTTGCCGCCGGGCCGGGTCAGCGGTGGCGGCCCGCGCGGCGGCGGGCGAGGAACAGGCCGGCGGCGACGGCGAGCGCGGTGAGGCCGCCGCCCGCCAGCAGCATGGTGTCGCCCTCCGACTGGGTGCCGCCGACGCCGGCCTGGGCGCCGCGGGTGGGCAGCACCGTGGAGCTCGCGGTGGGCGTGGCCGTTCCCGTGGGGGTGGCGGTGGCGGTCGGGGTGGGCGTGCCGGTGGCGGCGGCGATGGTGAGGGTGGCGGTGCCCGTCTCGGAGCCGCAGGTGAACGTCACGTTGTGGCGGGAGCCGACGCGGGCGTCGGCGTCGACGGTGGTCCTGGCGCTCTGCAGCGCGCCCGCCATGCCGAGGGTGATCTTGTCGAAGACGGCGGACTCGGCGGTCGCCTCGAACCGGGTGCAGTTGGTGACGGTCAGGTCGACCGCGCCGCCGGGCCGGACGGACGCCGGGGAGACGCTGAAGCCGAAGGACGGGTTGGTCGCCTGGCCGGGCGACCGGGGCTGCCCCGGCTCGGCGGCGGCCAGCGCGGCCGGTGTGCTCGCCCCGAGGACCATCGCACCCAGCCCTGTGGCGGCCAGTGCGGTACGCAGTGTGCTCATGAGAAGGCTCCTTGAGTCGCAGTCGCGTCACCCCGCACAGCGACTCAATCAGAATGTAAGCCGTATAACCCGCCGAACGAGCCACATGGGTTAACGGGCGGCGTGGCTCCCGGCTCAGACCGTGCCCGTCATGCGGGCGAAGACGACGACGTTGTCGGTGTAGCCGGAGCCCTGCTCGAAGCTGCCGCCGCAGGTGATGATCCGCAGCTCGGCCTGGCCGGTGTCGCGGTAGACGGACTCCGGCAGGTGGTCCTTGTCGTAGACGGCGATGTCGTAGATCTCGAACCGGACGGCGACCCCGTCCTCGCGGATCACCTCGACCGAGTCGCCGGTCCGCACCGCGCCCAGCCCGTAGAAGACCGCCGGGCCCGCCGCGTTGTCCACGTGGCCGACGATGACCGCGGTGCCGAGGGCGCCGGGCGCGGCACCGCCCTCGTACCAGCCGGCGAGGTTCTGGATCTCCTGCGGCGGTGCCTCCACCCAGCCCTCGGGGTCGAGGCCGACGTTGGTCAGCGGGGCCTCGACGGCGATGGACGGGATCGACACCCAGGTGGGAACGGCGGCGGGCAGCGGCTGGGTCCCCGTCCCGGGGGACGGCTGACCGGTCTGGGCGGTCTCCCGCCGGGCGGTCTCCGGCTGCGGCGGCGCGGGCGGTCCGCCGGCGTCGCCCGCGGCCATGACGGTGACCCCGAGGGCCATGACCCCGGCGATCGCCGCGCAGGCGGCCCGCGCGCCCCAGCCCGGGGTGTCGTCGGCGTCGTCGTACGGGTCGTAGTCCGCTATGTACTCGGGCTCGCGCATCTCGGTCACCGCTTCGGGGAGAGCCTCCCCCTGTCGGGGCCATCACTGGACACGCTAGATCGGGCCCGGGCGCGCCGCGATTCGGCGGGCGCGGGTCAGGCGCCGACCGGGACGCCGGCCTCCAGGTTGAGCGGCCGGCCCTGGGCGCGGGCCCGCAGCGCCCAGCGGAGCCGGGCGAACCGGCCGGGCGACAGCAGCCGTTCGGCCTCGTCCTCGGCGGCGAAGCACCAGCCGCGCAGCTCCGCGCCGGGCAGCAGGATGTCCCGCGTCCGGTCGTGGTCCAGCCGGCCGCCGTCGAAGAGGAGCCGCAGGCCGCCGAAGCGGGGCGGGCGGGGCGGCTCCCAGTCGACGACGAGGAGCGCCGGGTCGCGCTCCAGGCGCAGGCCGAGTTCCTCGGCGACCTCGCGGACGGCGGCGCGGGCGGGCGCCTCGCCGGGTTCGACGACGCCGCCGGGGAACTCCCAGCCCGGCTTGTAGGTGGGATCGACCAGCAGCACGCGGTCCCGGTCGTCGAAGAAGAGCACCCCGGCGGCGAGGGTCGCGGCGGTGGGCGGCGGGCCCTGCACGATCCGGCAGGTGCCGTCGCCGCGGCGGACGCGTTCGGCGAGCAGCCGGGCGGTCTGGCGGGGCGTCAGCCGGGAGGCGTCGAGGGTGTGGGCGTCGGCGGTGAGCCAGGGCAGGGCGGCCCGGTAGCGGGGCAGGCGGCTGAGGCGGCGGTGGTGGGCGGCGGCGTCCTCCAGGGCGGCGGGGTGTGCGGCACGGCGGCGAAGGAACGTTTCGTCAACGTGGAGCAGGAAGTGCTGCACGGCGATGCGGCGGGCCGCCAGGCCGCCGAAGATCTCGTCGCGGTGCTCCTGGCGGTCGAGGGTCATCGGGGTGATCAGCGGGCCGGGCAGCTCGGACAGCAGGGCGGCGGCGGTGTCCACGACCAGACGGCGCCAGGCGGGCAGCTCCCGCACGTCGTCCACGGCGGCCAGCCGGTCGGCCGGGAGCAGGGACCGCAGCCCGGCGCCGACCAGCTCCGGGTCGAACAGCGCGCTGCCGGGCAGCAGGCGGAGCAACTCGCGGGCGGCGGTGGTCTTCCCCGCGCCGGGCGCCCCGTTCAGCCAGATGATCACGGTCCCCCTCCTTCGTCACCCGAAGGTCAGTTGCCCGCCGCCCCCCCGGAGAGAAACGTGTCCGGGCCGCTCCGGCAGGCCGCCGCGGCGCCCACCAGGCCGGCGTCGGCGCCGAGGCGGGCGGGCAGCACGGGCAGGGCGCGGACGAACGGGAGGGCGGCGTAGGTGCGCAGCGCGCGGCGCAGCGGGGCGAACAGCGTCTCGCCGGCGCGGGCCACTCCCCCGCCGACGACGACCACGTCCAGCTCCACCAGGGTGGCGGTGGCCGCGATGCCGGCGGCCAGCGCGCGGGCCGCCCGGTCGTAGGCGGCGAGGGCGCGCGGGTCGCCCTCCCGGGCGGCGCGGGCGACGCCGGCCGCGGTCGTGTCGCCGCCGGGCTCCGCCGGGCGCCAGCCGGCGGCGCGGGCGTGGCGGGCGATGGCGGGGCCGGCGGCGAGGCGTTCGACGCAGCCGCGTCCGCCGCAGGGGCACCGCTCGCCGTCGTAGTCGACGCTGATGTGGCCGATGTGGCCGGCGTTCCCGGTGGGACCGGCGCGGAGGCGGCCGTCGAGGACCAGTCCGCCGCCGACGCCGGTGGAGACCACCATGCACAGGGCGTTGGCGTGGCCGCGGGCGGCGCCGCGCCGGTGCTCGCCGGCCGCGACGGCCACCGCGTCGCCGACGAGGGTGACGGGCAGGCCGCCGGTCACCGGGCGGAGGGCCTCGACCAGCGGGAAGCCGCGCCAGCCCGGGATGTTGACGGGGCTGACGGTGCCGGTGCGGGCGTCCACCGGGCCGGCGCTGCCGATGCCGACGGCGGTCACCCGGGGCCAGGCCGGGTGACCGGCCAGGGCGGTGAGCACGTCGGTGACGGCGCGCAGCACGGCGGCGGCCGGTTCGCCGGCCGGGGTGGGGCGCTGGACGCGGGTGAGGAGCGCGTCGTCGCCGTCCACGAGGGCGCCGGCGATCTTCGTGCCGCCGATGTCCAGGGCGGCGGCGAGGTCGGTGGCCATGGGCGTGAAGCGTGGCCGGGGCGGGCGGCGTTGTCCAGTCAGGCGCCGGTCCCGCCGGTCCCGCCGGTCCCGCCGGTCCGGGTGGTCCCGCCGGTCCCGGTGGGGCGGCGGCCGGCGAGGGCGTCCAGCCGGGCCCGGTCCAGGCCGGTGGCGCCGGTGACCTCGGCCTCGTCGAGGGCGCCGCAGTCGGTGCCGCGGAGCAGGAAGCCGCTGAGCGCGCGGGCGGTGGCGGGCTCGTCCAGCACGCCGCCCCCGGTGTCCCCGCCCGCGTAGGCGGCGAGGCGGGCGGCGGCGTGGTTGAGGCCCTCGCGGTAGAAGGCGTAGACGGCCGCGTACCGGGTGGGCAGGTGGCCGGGGTGCATGTCCCAGCCCTGGTAGTAGGCGCGGGCCAGCGCGCGGCGGACCAGGCCGTGGTGGAGGCGCCAGGCGTCGTGGACGCGGGGCGTGGGCCCGGTGGGCAGGACGTTGGTGGAGCCGTCGGACAGCTGGACGCCGGTGCCGGCCGCGGCGACCTGCATGACCGCCTTGGCGTGGTCGGCGGCCGGGTGGTCGGGCGCCTGGTGGGCGGCGCTGACCTGGCAGGCGGCGCTGTAGTCGAAGGTGCCGTAGTGGAGGGCGGTGGCCCGGCCGCCGGCGGCGTCGATCATGCGGGCGACGGTGGCGCGGCCGTCGGGGCCCAGGACGGCTTGGGTGGTCTCGATCTGGATCTCGAAGCCGAGCCGCCCCGGCGGCAGTCCGGCGGCCCGCTCGAATTCCTCGCAGAGCCGGGCCATGGCGGCGACCTGCTCGGCGTAGCTGACCTTGGGCAGGGTGATCCGCAGGCCCCCGGGGAGGGGGCCGGCCGCCAGCAGGGTGGTGAGGAAGACGTCGAGGGTGCGGATGCCGCGGTCGCGGACGGCGGCCTCCATGCACTTGATCCGCAGGCCCGCGAACGGCGGGGCGGTGCCCTCGGCGTGGGCGCGGGCGATCAGGCGGGCGGCGCGGGCGGCGTCGGCGTCCTCCTCGTCGTCGTCGCGCAGGCCGTAGCCGTCCTCGAAGTCGACGCGGAGGTCCTCGACGGGCTCGCGCGCCAGCTTGGCCAGGACGCGGTCGTGGACGGGCCCGGCGAGGGCGTCGGGGATGCCGAGGACGGCGGCGAACGAGGCGGCGTCGGGGGCGTGGTCGCCGAGGAGGGCCAGGGCCTCGCGGCCCCAGGAGGGGACGGTCCGGGCGGTGAGGCGGTCGGCCGGCACGTAGACGGTGTGCACGGGCTGCCGGGTGCCGGGGGCACCGGGGTAGCGGCGGGCGAGGTCGGCGTCGACGGCGGCGAGGGAGGCGCCGATGCCGGTGGCGACGGCCGCCGCCAGCGTGGTCGTGACCGGTTCGCCCTGCGCCATGCCGCCCGCTCCGTCCCGCTCAGCCTTCAACAGTTCGTTGAAGAACGCTTGCCGCCCGACGGTATCCGGCGGGCCCGGCGGAGCACAAACGGCGACCGGCACCGGCCGTGCCCCGCGATCGGGGGCGCGGCCGGTGCCGTGGTGATGCCGGTGTCCCGCCGAGGGGTCAGCCCTTGCGGGCCTTGACCTCTTCGGTGAGGGCGGGGACGACCTCGAACAGGTCGCCGACGACGCCGTAGTCGACGAGCTCGAAGATCGGGGCCTCCTCGTCCTTGTTGATGGCCACGATGGTCTTCGAGGTCTGCATGCCGGCCCGGTGCTGGATGGCGCCGGAGATGCCCGCCGCGACGTAGAGCTGCGGCGAGACGGTCTTGCCGGTCTGGCCGACCTGGTTGCTGTGCGGGTACCAGCCGGCGTCGACGGCGGCGCGGGAGGCGCCGACGGCCGCGCCGAGCGAGTCGGCCAGGGCCTCGATGATCGCGAAGTTCTCCGCGCCGTTCACGCCGCGGCCGCCGGAGACCACGATGGCGGCCTCGGTCAGCTCCGGGCGGCCGGTCGACTCGCGCGGGCTGCGGGAGACGACCTTGGTGCCGGTGGCCAGCTCGCCGAACGACACCGACAGCTGCTCGACCGTGCCGGCGGCCGGGGCGGCCTCCGGGGCGGTGGAGTTGGGCTTGACGGTGATGACCGGGGTGCCGGTGGTGACCGTGGAGGTGGTGGTGAAGGCGGCGGCGAACACCGACTGGGTGGCGACCGGGCCCTCGTCACCGGCGGTCAGGTCGACGGCGTCGGTGATCAGGCCGGAGCCGAGCCGCAGCGCGAGGCGGGCGGCGATCTCCTTGCCCTCGGCGGAGGAGGGGATCAGGACGGCGGCCGGGGAGACCGCCGCGGCGGCGGCCTGCAGGGCGTCCACCTTCGGGACGACCAGGTAGTCGGCGAACTCGGGGGCGTCGGCGGCCAGCACCTTCACCGCGCCGTGCTCGGCCAGCGCCGGGGCGGCGGCCTCGACACCCGCGCCCAGGTACACCGCGACCGGCTCGCCGATGCGGCGGGCCAGGGTCAGCAGCTCCAGCGTGGGCTTGCGGACGGCGCCGTCCACGTGGTCGACGTAAACAAGAACTTCAGCCATGGGAATCGTGCACTCCAGCGAGACGAACAGACGATGAGGACGTGAGGGACCGGGCCGCGGGGGCGGGCGGTCAGATGAACTTGCGCTCCGCGAGGAAGGCGGCCAGCAGCTTGGCGCCCTCGCCCTCGTCGGTGACGATCTCGCCGGCCGTGCGCGCCGGGCGCTCGGTGGCCGAGAGCACCTTGGTGTACGCGCCCTCCAGGCCGACCTGCTCGGCCTCCAGGTCGAGGTCCTCCAGGTCCAGCGTCTCCACCGGCTTCTTCTTGGCGGCCATGATCCCCTTGAAGGAGGGGTAGCGGGCCTCGCCCGAGCGGTCGGTGACCGAGATGACGGCCGGCAGCGCGGCCTCGACCTGCTCGGTCGCGGCGTCGCCGTCGCGGCGGCCGGTCACCTTGCCGTCGGCGACCGACAGCTCGGTCAGCAGGGTCACCTGCGGCACGCCCAGCCGCTCGGCCAGGATCGCCGGCAGCACGCCCATGCCGCCGTCGGTGGAGGCCATGCCGCAGACGACCAGGTCGTAACCGGTCTTCTCGATGGCCTTGGCCAGCACCAGGGAGGTGCCGAAGACGTCGGTGCCGTGCAGGTCGTCGTCCTCGACGTGCACGCCCTTGTCGGCGCCCATGGACAGGGCCTTGCGCAGCGCGTCGGTGGCGTCCTCCGGGCCGACGGTCACGACGGTGACCTCGGCGTCGTCCGCGTCCTCGGCGATCCGGAGCGCCTGCTCCACGGCGTACTCGTCCAGCTCCGACAGCAGCCCGTCCACGGCCTCCCGGTCCGTGGTCAGGTCCTCCGCGAAGTGCCGGTCGCCCGTGGCATCGGGCACGTACTTCACACAGACAACGATCCTCAAGCTCACGCCGGCTCTCCTACTGCTATCGGTCCGCACACGGGGTACTCGAAAGATCACCCGGATTGTTACTTGCCAGTACACCCAGGGTAGCCCCCGCAGGCAAGCATGTCCCACTGTGACGTTGCCTACGTGCCTATTGTCGGATGGATGTTTGTCCGAACACGCGGATGATCAAGGCGTGGACGGCCCGTCCTCGACGGCCGCGCCCAGGGCCGCGATGACGTCCGCCCGGCGCGGCTGACCCGAGGCCCGGCGCACGACGGTACCGGTCGCGTCCAGCACCAGCACGGTCGGGGTGCGGAGGATGCCCAGCTCGCGCACGAGGTCGAGGCGGGACTCGGCGTCGATCTCGACGTGGACCACCCCGTCCACCATGCCCGCCACCTCGGCCAGGGTGCGGCGGGTGGCGCGGCAGGGCTGGCAGAACGCGGTGGAGAACTGCACCAGGGTGGCCCGGCGGCCCAGCCGTGCGGCGCCCAGCGCGGCGGCGTCCAGCCGCCGGCCGCCGTCCCGCTCCCTCATCCGCATCCTCCCGTCGCGCCGCCGGTGCCACAGCCCGAAGGCGCCCGCCGCGGCGAGCACCGCCCCACACACCACGAGTCCGGTCATCGCCAGGCGTCAGCACCCGGGCCGCGCCGTTCATTCCCGCTGCGGGATGCTGGGGGCATGCGCATCGATGTCAGGGGTCCGCGGTTCGGCGCGGCCGTCACCACGCTGGTGCTCGCGGTGGTGCTCGTCACAGGAAGCCCGTGGCCGCTGGCGGCCCAGGCGGTGGTGTTCGGCCTGGGCGCGGGGCTCGGGATGCGGTACGCCCCGTACGGGGTGCTGTTCCGGGTGGCGGTGGCGCCCCGGCTGGGGCCGGTCCGCGCGACGGAGGACGCGGGCCCGCCGCGCTTCGCGCAGGCCGTGGGGCTCGGCTTCGCGCTGGCGGGCCTGATCGGGTACACGGCCGGGCCGCAGGCCCTGGGGATGGCGGCGACGGCGTGCGCGCTGGCCGCCGCGTTCCTCAACGCCGCCTTCGGCTACTGCCTGGGCTGCGAGGCGTTTCTGCTGCTTCGCCGGGCGTTCAACTAGCGCTCGCGGCGGCTTTCGGGCACGATCGGGCGGCACCGGAAGTTACGGTGGCGTAGGTTCGCCGCCGCACTGAAGAGGGGCCTTCGGATGGCAGAGCTTGTTTACCCGCCGGTCATCGGCGTCGCCCGGACGATGTTCAAGGCGCTGGATCTGCGCTTCGACATCGCCGGCGGCGAACACGTACCGCGCCAGGGCGGTGCCGTGCTGGTGAGCAACCACATCGGCTATCTCGACTTCGTCTTCGCCGGGTTCGCGTGCCGGCCCGCCAAGCGGCTGGTGCGGTTCATGGCGAAGGAGTCGGTGTTCCGGCACCGGGTGTCCGGGCCGCTGATGCGGGCGATGAAACACATCCCGGTGGACCGCGCGGCGGGCATGGAGGCGTTCGAGCCGGCGGTGCGGGCGCTGCGGTCGGGGGAGATCGTGGGCGTCTTCCCGGAGGCGACGATCTCGGAGTCGTTCACGCTGAACAAGTTCAAGACGGGCGCGGTCCGGATGGCGCAGCAGGCCGGGGTGCCGGTGCTGCCGGTGGCGCTGTGGGGCACGCAGCGGCTGTGGACCAAGGGCCGCAAGCGGGACCTGCGGCGCAACCACATCCCGATCACCATCCGGGTGGGCGCGCCGATGGCGGCCGACCCGTCCGAGCCGGCGCTGTCCCTCACCCGGCGGG
This sequence comes from Streptomyces sp. URMC 129, assembly GCF_051386415.1. NCBI lineage: Bacteria > Bacillati > Actinomycetota > Actinomycetes > Kitasatosporales > Streptomycetaceae > Streptomyces > Streptomyces sp. URMC 129. The sequence continues at coordinate 30,341 of NZ_JBPQTQ010000038.1, read as the reverse complement.
TGCGGGGGCGCGTGCAGGAGCTGCTGGAGTCGGCGCAGCGCGCCTATCCGGTGAAGCCGAAGGACCAGGAGGACGCCTGGTGGCTGCCGGCCCACCTGGGCGGCACGGCGCCGCTGCCGTCGAAGCCGTCCGCCCGCTGACGCGCGCGCGCCGCGGGGCGGGGCTCAGCGGGCCATCTCCTCGCGGAGCGCGGCGAGGAAGCGGTCCACGTCGTCCTCGGTGGTGTCGAAGGAGCACATCCAGCGGACGTCGCTGGCCGCCTCGTCCCAGAAGTAGAAGGGGTGGCGCTTGCGGAGCCGCTCGCCCGCGTCGTGCGGGAGGCGGGCGAAGACCGCGTTGGCCTGGACGGGGTGGAGGAGGGTGACGCCGGGCACCTCGCCCGCCCCGTCGGCCAGGCGCCGGGCCATGGCGTTGGCGTGCCGGGCCCCGCGCAGCCAGAGCTCGCCGGCGAGCAGCGCCTCGAACTGCACGGAGACGAAGCGCATCTTGCTGGCGAGCTGCATGGACAGCTTGCGGATGTGGCGCATGGCGCGGACCGCGCCGGGCGTGAGGACGACGACGGCCTCGCCGAAGAGCAGGCCGTTCTTGGTGCCGCCGAAGGACACCACGTCCACGCCGGCGTCGGTGGTGAAGGCGCGCAGCGGCAGGCCGAGGGCGGCGGCGGCGTTGGCGATGCGGGCGCCGTCGAGGTGGACGCTCATGCCGCGCTCGTGGGCGAAGTCGCTGACAGCGCGGATCTCCTCGGGGGTGTAGACGGTGCCGAGCTCGGTGCTCTGGGTGAGGGAGACGACCTGGGGGGTGGCGCGGTGCTCGTCGTCCCAGCCGAACGCCTCGCGGGCGACGAGCTCGGGGGTGAGCTTGCCGTGCGGGGCGGGCACGGGCAGCAGCTTGAGGGCGCCGACGCGTTCGGGGGCGCCCCCCTCGTCGGTGTGGATGTGGGCGGTGGTCGTGGTGATGACCGCGCCCCACCGGTCGGTGAGGGCCTGCAGGGCGACGACGTTGGCGCCGGTGCCGTTGAAGACGGGGTGGACCTCGGCCGCCGGGCCGAAGTGGGCGCGGAAGACCTCCTGGAGGTGGGCGGTGTAGGCGTCGTCGCCGTAGGAGGTCTGGTGGCCGCCGTTGGCGAGGGCGAGGGCGGCCAGGATCTCGGGGTGGGCCCCGGCGTAGTTGTCGCTGGCGAAGCCGCGCGCGGCGGGGTCGTGGCGGCGGCGGGCGTCGGTGGTCACGGCCGGGGGGTGAGCCACAGGCGGGTCCCGTTCATCTCGGCGGCGGGCCGGTCCCACAGCCGGCGGATCTCCTCGGCCAGGTCGTGGACGTCGGTGAAGCCCGGGAACGCGGCGTCCGGGCGGGCCTGCCGCATCGCGTCGCTGACCAGGGCCTTGACGATCAGGACGGTGGCGGCGGCGGGTGGGTGGCCGGCGGGTCCCGACTTGCGGAATCCGTCGGCGAGGGCGAGGGTCCACGCCTCGGCGGCGGCCTTGGCCGCGGCGTAGGCGGCGTTGCCCGCGGTGGGGAGGCTGGCGCCGGCGGCGCTGATCAGCACGTACCGGCCGTTGCCGGAGCGGGCCAGGGGGCCCTCGAAGGCCAGGGAGGTGTGCTGGACGGTGCGGATGAGCAGGTCGTGCAGCAGGTCCCAGTCGGCCAGGTCGGTCGTCGCGAAGGAGGTGGAGCCGCGCCAGCCGCCGACGAGGTGGACCAGGCCGTCGACGCGGCCGAAATCCTTCTCCGTCTTGGCCGCCCACTCCCGGGTGGCGCCCGGGTCGAGGAGGTCGACGGTGTCGCCGATGACGGTCGCGCCGCCGTGCGCGAAGCGGGCGGCGTCGACGCCCTCGGCCAGGCGCTGCGGGTCCGCGTCGGCGGCGACCACAGTGGCGCCGGCCTGGGCCAGGCGCAGCAGGGTCGCGTGGCCGGCCGGTCCGCCGGCGCCGGCCACGGCGACGACCGCGCCCTCCAGCGGTCCGCCGCCGTCCGCGGCCTCGGGTTCGGGTGCAGTGGTGTTCATCGTCCTCGCCTCCTCGTGGTGTCCATGATGCCGCGCGGGGAGACGGAGATCACGCCGCCCTGGTGACGGGGCCGGCCGCCGTGATGCCGCGCGTGGACTCGATGACGCCGCGCAGCTTCTTGGCCAGGGCCTCGTAGAACAGGCTGAGCGGGAATTCGTCGGGGAGCACCTCGTCGACGAGCCTGCGCGGCGGCAGGCTGAGGTCGAGGGCGTCGGGGCCCTTGGCCCAGCGGGAGCCGGGGTGCGGGGCGAGGTAGGCGGCGACCAGCTCGTACGCCTTGAACCAGTGGACGAGCTTGGGCCGGTCGATGCCCTGGCGGTACAGGGTCTCGATCTCCTCGCGCAGCCGGACGGTGGTCTCGCGGGCGCGGTCCCAGTCGATGCGGAGCCGGTTGTCCGTCCAGCGGAGCGCGTCGTGCCGGTGGAGGTAGGCGAACAGGAGCTGGCCGCCGAGCCCGTCGTAGTTGCGGACGCGTGCGCCGGTGACGGGGAAGCGGAACAGCCGGTCCAGCAGGACGGCGTACTGGGCGTCGCGGCCCTGGGGGTAGCCGTCGGCCTCCAGGCGGACCGCCTCCTGGAAGGCGGTCAGGTCGCAGCGCAGCTCCTCCAGGCCGTACATCCAGAACGGCTGGCGCTGCTTGATCATGAACGGGTCGAACGGCAGGTCGCCGTGGCTGTGGGTGCGGTCGTGGATCATGTCCCACAGCACGAACGTCTCCTGACACCGCTCCTGGTCGGCGAGCAGGCCCTCGGCGTCGTCGGGCAGGCGCAGGCTGGTGACCTCGCGGGCGGCGGCGGCGACGCGGCGGAAGCGGGCGGCCTCGCGGTCGCAGAAGATGCCGCCCCAGGTGAAGCGCTCGGGGGACTGGCGGACGGCGACGGTCTCGGGGAAGAGGACGGCGGAGTTGGTGTCGTACCCGGCGGTGAAGTCCTCGAAGGTGATGCCGAGGAACATCGGGTTGTCGTAGCGGGTGCGCTCCAGCTCCGCGAGCCAGTCGGGCCACACGACGCGGAGCACGACGGCCTCCAGGTTCCGGTCGGGGTTGCCGTTCTGCGTGTACATGGGGAAGACGACGAGGTGCCGACGGCCGTCGGCGCGGGCGGCGGCGGGCTGGAAGGCGAGCAGGGAGTCGAGGAAGTCGGGGACTCCGAAGCCGTCGTCGGCCCAGCGGCGCAGGTCGGAGACGAGCGCCTCGTGGTAGGCGGCGTCGTGCGGGAGCAGGGGCGCCAGCTCGCGCACGGCGGAGATCACGCGGTCCAGCTCGCGGGCGATCCGGTCGCGGGCGGGCGCCTGGTCGGCGGCGAAGTCGATGGAGCCGTCCGGGGACTGGGCGGGGCGGATGGTCTCCACGGCGCGCTTGAGCGTCGCCCAGGCCGGGTGGGCGGTGATGCTCGGGGTGGGAGATTCGCCGCCCATCACGGCGACGGACGCAATGTTTTCCGTCAAGACCGCACCTCCACAGTAGAAATTCCTGTATCAGCACCGTATCCTCCGCCGATCCTCCGATCAACTCCGGAGCAACGGGGGGTTCAGCTCCCGGCCACCGGGCGCGGCTACGGTGGCGCCATGCCGCTGCTGACCGTGGGACACCGGGGACTGATGGGCGCGGAGCCGGAGAACACCCTGCGGTCCTTCCGCCGGGCCGACCGCGCCGGCGTGGACGCCGTCGAGTGCGATCTGCACCTGAGCAAGGACGGCGAGCTGGTGGTGATCCACGACGCCGAGGTGGACCGCACCACCGACGGCTCGGGCCGGGTCGCCGACCTCACCCTGGCGGAGCTGCGCGGTCTCGACGCGGGGCTGGGCGAGCGGGTCCCGCTGTTCGCCGAGGTCATGGCGGCGGTGGGCGCCCCGGTGCAGGCCGAGATCAAGGACCCGGCCGCCGCCCGGAGCCTCGCCCTGGCCGTCGAGGAGGGCGGGCTGCACGGGCGGGTGACGGCGATCTCGTTCCACGAGGAGGCCCTGCGGGAGATCCGCGGGCGGCTCCCCGGCCTGCCCGTGGCGCTGGTCGCCGGCCGGTCCGCGCCCACGGCGCCGGAGCGGGCGGTGGCGCTGGGCGCGGGCATGGTCTCGTGCGAGCTGGCGCACCTGGACCCGGACGTGGTCGGGCGCTGCCGCGCGGCGGGCGTGCGGGTGATCGCCTGGACGGTGAACACGGACGCGGAGCTGGCGCGCGTCCGCGAACTCGGGCTGGACGGGGTGGTGACCGACGCGCCGGAGATCGTCCGCGCGGTCAGGTCAGGGGCTTGACCAGGGTCTCGAACACGAGGTCCGGCCGGCGCGGGACGCCGAAGCGCTGGTCGCCGTACGGGAAGGGGCTGAAGCGGCCGGTGCGGGCGTAGCCGCGGCGCTCGTACCAGGCGATGAGGTCGGCGCGCGGCGCGAGCACCCGCATCCGCATCTCCCGGGCGCCCCACTCCGCGCGGGCCACCCGCTCCGCCTCGGCCAGCACCCGCCGGCCGAGGCCCGCCCGCTGGAGCGCGGGGCGGACGGCGAACAGCCCGAAGGAGGCGGCGGTCTCCCCCGCCCGGTCCCCCGCGTCGCGGGCCACATGGCAGCAGGCCGCCAGCTCGCCGCCCAGCTCGGCGGCGAGCAGCCGGCTGCCGGGGTCGGCGAGGATCGCGCGGACGAGCCCGGCGTCGGTGCGGGTGCCGTCCAGCAGGTCGGCCTCGGTGGTCCAGCCGGCCCGGCTGGCCTCGCCCCGGTACGCCGACTCCACCAGCGCCACCAGCGCCGGGACGTCGGCCTCGGTGGCCGTGCGGAACGTCGGGTCCGTGGTGGTCGTCACCCGGGCATCGTAACGGCGCGCGCCCGTGCTCCCACGCGCCCTCGTGCGCCTCCCCCGCCCGCGCGCGCGAGCGGGCATCCCCCTCCCGGCGGTCGACAGACGGGGAGGTGGACGATGCACGGGCCGGAGCTGCTGGCGTGGCTGGTGGTGGCGCTGTGCGGCGGCACGGGCGCCTTCTGCCTGGTGCGGATGCGCGCGGGCCGGGCGCGGGCGCGGCAGGTGGCAGGGCTGGAGGCGGCCATGGGGTTCGGCATGGCGCTGATGGCCGTGCCGCCGGACGCGCTCACCGCGACACCGCCGCCCGCCGCGTTCGCGGCGCTGTTCGCGGCGACCGCGCTGTGGTCGGCCGCGCTGCTGCGGGCGGGCGCGGCACACCAGGCGCACCACGCGGTGGAGAGCCTGGCGATGGTGTACATGGCCGTCGTCATGGCCGCCGCCCCGGGCGGGCACGCCGGGCACGCGCCGGGCGGGGTGCCACTGCTGACCGGGGTGCTGCTGGCCTACTTCGGGCTCTACGCGCTGCGGACCGGGCCGCGGCTGCTGCCGGCGGTCCAGGGCGGCGGCCCGCTCGGGCGGGCCCCGGCGCCGGGGCCGCGCCCCGCGGCCCCCGGGGCGGGGGCGCACTGCGCGGCGCCCGAGGTGGCGGCGGCGTGCCGACTCGCGCTGGCCGTCGGGATGTTCGCGACGCTGCTGACCCTGTGAGGCGTGCGTCACGTGTGACCGCGAGCGGTTCCGGGCGGGAGAGCGGGGTTCTAGGCTGACGGCATGGTGATCGCCATCACGCTGCTCGTGCTCGGCGGGCTCACCGCGGCAGCGGCGCCGCGCGTGCTGGCCCGCGTGTCGTGGCCGGACCGGGAGCCGGTGCTGGCCCTGTGGGTGTGGCAGTGCGTGGTCGCGGCCGTGCTGCTGTGCTGTGTGCTGGCGATGGCGCTGACGGGCGCTGCGGCGTGGCACGAGGTGCGCGGGCAGGTCTTCGGGCCGGCGCCGAGCCAGGTGGTCGAGGCGTACGGGCTGCAGTTCGGCGAACGGCGCTGGGCCGCCGGTGTCGCGGTGCTGCTGGCCTCCGGCGGCGTGTGGACGGCCGTGATGCTGACCCGGGAGGTGCGCGTGGCGCGCGCGGTGCGCCGCCGTCGGCGCGCGGAGCTGCTGGCGCGCTCGCCGCGGCTGCCGTGGGAGGCGGCGGACGCGGGCGACCGGCTGATCGTGCTGGAGGGCGACCGGCCGGACGCGTGGCTGCTGGGCGGTCCCTCGCCGCGGCTGGTGATCAGCACGGCGGCCCTGCGGCGGCTGAACCGGCGGCAGCTCGACGCCGTCATCGCCCACGAGCAGGGGCACGCCCGGGCCCGGCACCACTGGCTGCTGCACTGCTCCGGCGCGCTGGCCAACGGCTTCCCGCGGGTGCCGGTGTTCGCCGCGTTCCGGCACCAGGTGCACCGCCTGGTGGAGATGGCCGCCGACGACGTCGCCTCCCGGCGCTTCGGCCGGCTCACCACCGCGCTGGCGCTGGTCGGGCTCAACGAGGACCGTGGCGTGTTCGCCTGCCACGCCCACCACGCGCACGTGCCGCACCGGGTGCACCGGCTGCTGACCCCCGCGCCGCGGCTGTCCGTCCCGCGCCGCCTGCGGCTGACGGCCGCCGCGACGCTGGTCCCGGCGGTGCCGCTGCTGGTCACCTTCGCGCCCGGCCTGACGGCGCTCGGCCGCTGAGCCGCGCCCGGCGCGAACCGGGACCGCGCTGCCGGAGGACGAGCAGGTCCGGTGCGCCGCCGCGCTGGAGGCGGCCGGGACCGGCCGCCCGCACCCGGACGCGGGCAGAGGTGCCGGGAGACGCTGTCCGGCCGCGGCACCGGCGTGGCCGCGGTGAGCACCACCGGGTGGGACCCGCGGCGGCCGGTGCTCGCGGCGCACGGTCAGGACCGCTGGGTGGGCGCGTACGCGCTGCCGTTCGGGCACGGGGTGCGGAAGCCCGGTGCCCGGCTCTTCCACGCGTCGCCCCGGCGGCGCTGGGCGTGGCGCCCGGGCGGGCCCGGCCGGTGCGCCGACGGCAGTATCGGACGGTCCCCCGCGCCGCCCGATACCGCCGCTGACGCCGGACAGGACTCCGCCGACCTGGGCGGCTGTCCGGGCTCCCGCTGAGTATATTGGCTGGGAGCCAGTCAACGGGAGTCCAGCATGTCGCCTCGCAGCGCTTCGGTCAATGAAGAAATGCGCCGACGCTCTCGGCAGCGGTTGCTGGAGGCCACCGTCGAGCTGGTGGCCGAGCGGGGGTTCGACGCGACGACGCTGGGGGACATCGCGGACCGGGCGGGCGCGGCCCGTGGCCTGATCTCGTACTACTTCCCCGGCAAGCGCCAGCTCCTGCAGTCCGCGGTGCACCGGCTGATGCACCTGACGCTCGCGGAGGCGCTGGACCGCTCCCCGCGGCCGACGGGTCCCCGGGCCGGGGAGGAACTGCTGGCCCGGGCCATCGACGCGGTCCTGGGGCTCGCCCGCGACCGGCCGACGCTGATGCGGGCGCACATGGCGGGGCTGCTGCAGCAGGAGGGGTTCATCCAGTGCGTGGAGCAGCAGCGGCTGGCGGCCGTGCTGCGGGAGACGATGGCGCGCTACGGGTCGCCCGATCCGGACACGGACTACACGCTGCTGCGGGCGCTGCTGATGGGCGCGGTGGTGGCGCAGCTCCTGCCGGGGGCGCCGATGGCGACGGGGCGGCTGCGCAAGGAATTGTTCGCGCGCTACGGGCTGCCGTGGGAGTTCGGCGTCCCGCCGGGCGAGGAGCCGTCCGGCGGGACGCCGCGTCCGGTCGCCGCGCCTCAGCGGTAGACGGGCTGGGTCTGGACGTTCAGCTCGTCCAGGCGCACGGAGCGGGCGCTGTTGGTCCTCGGGTCGTCGATCCGCAGGACGTCGAGTCCGGCCTGGTCGCTGGAGTAGATGTGGCCGTTGTAGTAGTAGGCGGACCAGGAGCCGCCGAAGGTGAGGGTGTCGGCCGAGACCGGCCCGCGTTCGAAGTAGCCGATCTCGCGCGGGTTGTCGGAGTCGGTGAAGTCCCAGATCGAGACGCCGCCCTGGTACCAGGCCTGGACCATGATGTCGCGGCCGGCGGCCGGGATCAGGGAGCCGTTGTGGGCGACGCAGTTCTCGGTGTCCGCCTGGTGCCGGGGGATCTTGAAGTAGCTCTGGAACGTGAGCTGCCGGTCGTCGCCGCGGCCGGTGACGTGGTAGATGCCGTTGGCGCCGAACTCGTCGCCGGTCTCCTCGTCGCACGTCGCGGCCACGCCGCCGCCGAGTTCGTCGGTGAAGACGATCTTGTCGCCGTCCTGGCTGAAGGTGGCCGAGTGCCAGAAGGCGAAGTTGTCGGTGTCCCGCACCACGTCGATGACGGCCGGGCGCGCCGGGTCGGAGATGTCGAAGAGGACGCCGTCGCCCAGGCAGGCGCCGGCGGCCAGGTCCAGGGCGGGGTAGGCGGTGATGTCGTGGCAGCCGGTGGTGGCCGAGCTGTCCGCGTCGCCCCCGAAGCCGCCGTCGGGGAAGACGACGTCGAAGGAGGAGAGCTCGGCCCGCTCGGGGGCGGCGACCGGGACCTCGACCACGGATATGCCGTCGTGCGGGGGGCGGCAGTCGGGGAAGTCGGAGGCCGGGCCGTACGAGGAGACGTACACCCACAGGGTGCGGCGCTCGGGCACGACGGTGTGGGTGTGCGAGCCGCAGGATGTCTCGACGGCGGCGACGTACTCGGGGTTGCGCACGTCGCTGATGTCGAAGACGCGGATGCCCTCCCAGGCGTCCTTCTCGCTGGCGGGCCGGGAGGTGCTGCGGCAGGAGTCGTCGCTGCGGGAGGAGTCGACGGACATGATGAGCAGGTCGCCGTTGACGGTGACGTCGCCCTGGCCGCCCGGGCAGAGAACCTGGGTGACGATCTCGGGCGCGGCGGGGCGGCTGATGTCGTAGACGACGAAGCCGTCGTAGTTGCCCGCGAAGGCGTAGTCGCCCTGGAAGGCGAGGTCGGTGTTGAGGCCGGCGAGCGCCGCCGAGTGCGGGACGTTGGCCAGGGGTGTGACGTTGTCGCTGTGGGCCGTCTCGTCGACCCCGGGTATCGCGCCGCTCTCGATCGCGGCCAGGGTCTCGGCGCGTTCGCTCTCCGCGACGTCTCCGGTGCCGGGTGCGCCGTCACCGGGATCGGGTGCGGCGGCGGCCGGGCCGGCCAGGCAGGCGGCGGCCAGCAGTGCGGCTGCGAACGCGAACGCGCCGCGGCGCCTGCGCCGTTGGGGTGGGCTGTGCAACGATGTCACCGCGTCCTCCATCGAAGTCCCGTATGTCCATGCGGCGTTGTCCGTTGCATGGGCCCTCTCAGTATCAGCCCTCATATGTGCATATCAAAGTAGGTAATACTCCTGATACCTCGGCGGAATGCCGTGGAGCACCGAGGAGGAACGTTGACCGACCGCCGCCGCTTCCGAGCCGGCTCCGCCCTCGCCGTGCTGGCGGCCCTGGCGCTCGCCGGTGGCTGCACAAGCGAATCCGGAGGGGGTTCCGACGATGGCGCGGGCGGCGCGCCGCCGGTCATCGCCCCCGGCGCGCCCGGCGAGGCGGCGCAGACGCTCTCCCCCGAGGAGGCCGCCGAGGAGGCGGCCCGGGAGGGCGAGCCGACCGCAGCGGACTTCGCCTTCATGCGGATGATGATCGACCACCACGAACAGGCCCTGGTGATGACGGATCTTGCCGCCCGGCACGCCGCGGACGAGGCGGTGCTGAGCCTGTCGGAGCGCATCGCCGCGGAGCAGGGCCCGGAGATCGAGGCCATGGAGGCCTGGCTGACCCGCAACGCGGGCGCGGCGGCGGACGAGGGGCACGGGACGCACGCCCCGGAGGAGATGCCGGGGATGGCGACCGAGGAGCAGCTGGCGGAGCTGGCCGCGGCCCGGGGCGCGGAGTTCGACGCGCTCTTCCTCGACCTGATGATCGCCCACCACGAGGGGGCGCTGACGATGGCGTCGGACGCGCTGGCGGGCGCGGGCGATGTGACGGTGCAGCAGATGGCCAACGACGTGATCGCGGCCCAGTCCGCCGAGATCGGGCGGATGGAGGAGCTGCGCTAGCGGCGGACGTGGCGGGGGGCGAGATAGCCCTTGTCGCGGGCCGCGGCGATCAGCTTCAGCGAGCGGCGGCGGCTGCGCCCGGTGGCGCACATGACCGCGAGCACCGGGTCGGTGCCCGCGCGCTGGGCCGCCAGATAGGCCTCGGCGGCGGTGCGGCGGCAGTCCCGGCCGCCGGCGCGCCGCCGTCCGGCGCGGTGCCGGGCCGGTCCGGCGACGGGTGACGCGGGCCCGTCGTCGCCGGCGGGTTCCGGCGGACCGGCCGGTTCCGGGCGCTCGGCGGGGGCCTGCGGCGGGGGTGGCTCGGCGGACGGGGAGGCGGGCGCCCCGCCGTAGTGGCCGGTGATGACCTTGCAGGCCCCGCGCAGCGGCTCCGCGAGCCAGTCCGGGAGGGTGCCGAACCCGTCCACCGGCAGCGGCGGATCGGCGCGCATGTCCTCGATGAGCACCCGCCCCCCGCTCACCTGCGCGAGCAGCTCGATGCGGGTGCCGTCGGCGAAGACTAGGCCGACGCTGAACCACGGCGGCAGTCCCTCGCCCGCCGTCGGCGGGCCGGCGGACCCGTGGCCCCGGAGCTCCCACACGGGCCACACCGGACTGGGGCCGTTCGACTGATGGCCGCCCGGAAAGCCGGAAAAGCTACTCTTCACCACGGAGGCAACCTAGCCCCCGCCGCCCCCGGCGGCGCCGGGCGGCGCGCACGGCCGCCGCCGACAGCACCCCGTCAGCGCACTCCCGCGCCGCGCCGTTCGATGACATGCTGAAGGCCCGTCCCTCATCGGCGGCCCTAGGAGTCTCGACGTGCTACGCATCGCGGTGGTCGGATCCGGGCCGAGCGGGGTCTACACCGCTCAGTCCCTTCTCGAACAGCGGGCCGACGGGGCGCTCCCCCTGGCCGTGGACGTGCTGGACCGGCTGCCCTGTCCGTACGGCCTGGTCCGCTACGGCGTGGCGCCCGACCACGAGAAGATCAAGTCGCTCCAGAACAACCTGCGTCAGGTGCTCGAACGGCCGGGCGTCCGCTTCCTGGGCAACGTCCCGGTGGGCGAGAGCGGGATTCCGGCGCACGCGCTGAAGGACCTCTACCACGCGGTGGTGTACTGCGTGGGCGCCGCCCGCGACCGGCGGCTGGGCATCCCGGGCGAGGACCTCGCGGGAAGCTGCTCGGCCACCGACTTCGTCTCCTGGTACAGCGCCCACCCCGACGCCGTCGGCCGGGGGTTCCGGCTGGACGGGCGCGGCGCCGTGGTCATCGGCGTGGGCAACGTCGCGGTGGATGTGGCCCGGGTGCTGGCGCGGGGTGTGGCGGAGCTGCGCGCCACCGACATCCCGCAGGGGCCGCTGGACGCGCTGGCGGCGAGCGCGGTGACCGATGTGCACGTGGTGGGCCGGCGCGGGCCGTCCCAGGCGAAGTTCACCACCAAGGAGCTGCGGGAGCTGGGCACCCTGCCCGGCGCGGCCGTGGTGGTGCGGGAGGACGAACTGGCCGCCGACCCCGGGTACGCGGACCCGTCCGGGCTGTCGGCGACCGCGCGGCGGAACGTGGCGGCGCTGCGCGGGTGGGCCGGCGCGCCCGCCGGGGACGCAGCGCGGCGGGTCCATCTCCGGTTCTTCCTGCGCCCGGTGGAGATCCTGGACGACGGCCGGGGCGCGGTGCGCGGGGTGCGGTTCGAGCGGAGCGCGCCGGACGGCGCGGGCGGGGTGACGGGCACGGGCGAGCTGGTGGACATCGACGCCGGCCTGGTGCTGCGCTCGGTCGGCTACCGGGGAGTCCCGCTGCCCGGGCTGCCGTTCGACCCGGCGAGCGGCACGGTGCCGCACACCGCGGGGCGGGTGCTGCGCGGGGGAGGCGCGTCGCCCGGGGAGTACGTGGCGGGCTGGATCAAGCGCGGACCGACCGGGGTCATCGGCACCAACCGGCCGTGCGCGAAGGAGACCGCGGGCTCGGTGCTGGCCGACCTGCCGGAGCTGGCGCGGCGCAAGGTGGCGCCGGGCGACCCGCTGGACGGGCTGCGGGCGGCCGGGCTCGCGCCCGTGGAGTGGCGGGGCTGGCTCGGCATCGAGGCCGCCGAGGCGGAGCTGGGCCGGACGCTGTCGCGCGGTCCGGTGAAGATCCCGGACTGGGCCGGGCTGCTGGCCGCCGCGCGCGGCGCCTGACGGCCGGGCGGCCGGCGGTAGGCCGGTGGCGAGCAGGCCGGGGAAGACCGGGTGGAGGTCGGCACGGCGCGGCACCCGGACGTGGTGGGTCGCGGCCGACTCGGTGACCGGCAGGCCGGACGCCGGGCACGACCCCCGCGGCCTGCCGCGGTGGGCGGTGGCGGGGGGACATCACGGGGCCACGTCCGGATCGCGCCCATGTGTCCGTACCCGGCGCCGGTTTCCGGGCCGGCCACCGGCGTGGCCACCGACCCCGCCGGACCGGGCGGACGTCGTCCGGGAGCGCGGCGCGGTGCCCGGGATCCGGCTCGCGCCCGCCGGGCGGAAGGCGTCGACCGGGCGGCCCCGGCAGGGCGGCGGGCCTGTGGTGCCCGGGGGCGGCGGTGGCTTCGCGGGGCGGGTCCGGTGGTGGCCCCTTGGCGGGCGGTGTGGCCGGACGAGCCGGCGCTGTTCTTCCGCGGCACCGGACGCGCCCCGGCCACCCCGGGGGGTGTGACGCCGGCCTTCTGACGCCCGTGCGGGGACGCCGCACCGCCGGGCGGTACGCCGGAGGGCGCCGGGGCCAGTAGGGTGACGGACCGTGGCAGCACGACCCTTGAACGAGATCGTCGAGCCCGGCTGGGCCACCGCGCTGGCCCCCGTCGCCGACCGGATCACCGCGATGGGCGCCTTCCTGCGGTCCGAGATCGCCGCCGGGCGCACCTACCTCCCGGCGGGCGCCCATGTCCTGCGGGCCTTCCAGCAGCCGTTCGACGAGGTCAGAGTCCTGATCGTGGGTCAGGACCCGTACCCGACCCCGGGACACGCCGTCGGCCTGAGCTTCTCCGTCGCGCCCGACGTGAGCCCGCTGCCCGGCAGCCTGGAGAACATCTTCCGCGAGCTCTCCACCGACCTGGGCCTGCCCCGGCCGTCCACCGGCGACCTGACGCCCTGGGCCGAGCAGGGGGTGCTGCTGCTCAACCGCGCGCTCACCACCGCCCCGCGCCGCCCCGCCGCGCACCGCGGGAAGGGCTGGGAGGAGGTCACCGAGCAGGCGATCCGGGCGCTGGCCGCCCGGGGCAAGCCACTGGTGGCGATCCTGTGGGGCCGTGACGCGCGCGGGCTGCGCCCGCTCCTCGGCCGGGTCCCGGCCGTCGAGTCGGCGCACCCGTCGCCGATGTCGGCCGACCGCGGCTTCTTCGGCTCCCGTCCCTTCAGCCGGGCCAACGCGCTGCTGCTGGAGCAGGGCGCCGCGCCCGTGGACTGGAAGCTGCCGTGACCGCGGCGTCCACGACGCGGCCCGTGTGGGTGCTCGGCGTGGACTCCGGCGGCTCGGGGCTGCGCCTCGCCCTGGCGCGGGCCGAACCGGACGGCCGGCTCGTGCCGCACGGCCGGACGGCGGCGCGGGAGCCGGTGCGCACCGGGAGCGCGGGCCTCGACGCCGGCCACCTGCTGGACCTGCTGCTGCCTGCGGCGCGGGGGCTGCTGGCGGACGCCGGGGCGGCCGGCGAGCCGGTCGCGGCGGTGTGCGTCGGCGCGGCGGGCATGGCCACGCTCGGCGACCGGCTGCGGGCCGGGCTGCCGGGCGCCCTGGCCGCCGGGCTGGCCACGCGCGGGGTGGCGCTCGCCGCCGACGCCGTGACCGGGTACGCGGGGGCGCTGGGCGAGCGGCCGGGCGTCGTGGTGGCCGCGGGCACCGGGATGATCGCGCTCGGCACCGACCTGCGCGCCTGGCGGCGGGCGGACGGCTGGGGCCATCTGCTGGGCGACTGCGGGGGCGGCGCCTGGATCGGCCGGGCCGGTCTGGAGGCGGCGCTGCGCGCCCACGACGGGCGCGACGGCGGCTCGCTGCCGCTGCTGACCCGGGCGGTGGAGAGGTTCGGCCCGGTCGCGGGGCTGCCGGGCCGGGTGTACCCGCGGTCCGACCGGCCCGCGGTGCTGGCCTCGTTCGCCCCCGAGGTGGCGCGGTGCGCCGCCGGGGAGGAGGCCGACCCGGTCGCCGCGGGTATCCTGCGGGCCGCCGCCGGCGAGATCGCCGCCACGGCCGCCGCCGTCTGCCCGCCGGGGGCGGGCGCCGAGGTGGCGCTGACGGGCGGGCTGTTCGGGATCGGCGAGCCGCTGCTCGCGCCGCTGCGGGCGGAGCTGGCGGAGCGGCTGCCGCGGGCCGTCCTGGTCCCGGCGGCCGGCGACCCGCTCGACGGGGCGCTGCGGATCGCCGCCGCGCTGCCCCGGGGGCCGCTCCACCTGCCGACCGATCCATCCCTTCTGCGAGTCGACCGGCCGGTTGCTCCGGGTGTCGGTGGACACGTCGGGTAAAGACGTCAACCAACCGTTAACACTGGCGCGCGGGATATTTCAGGACAGTTTGGGACTGGATTCCCCCGGACGAACAGCCAAGCACATCAAGGCATTAACATGCGGCGACATGAGCTCCCCCACTGGGCCAGGATCGGGTCTGCCCGTACGAATGCCACGTCCCCGCCAGTCCGGACGGCACCGCCGTCCGGAGCCCGTGAGCGCTCCCGAGGGCGCCCCCACGCTGGTGCTCGCCGTGCCGGGCAGCCCGTCGCCGGAGAGCCGTGGCCTGGCCGAGGAGGTGCTGAGCATCGCGCGCTCCGAGCTGCCCGGTCTCGACGCCCGGATCGGCTATGTCGAGGGTGCCGACCAGGAGTTCCTCCCGCTGCACGAGGTGCTGGCGCAGGCCGCCGCGAAGGGCGCCGAGGGCGGGACGGGCCCGTCGCCGGTGCCCGTGGTGGTGCCGCTGCTGGCCGGGCCGGACAGCGTCCATCTGCGCGCCATACGGCAGGCCGTGCTCGGCAGCGGCACCGGCGCCGGGCTGACGGACGTGCTCGGGCCGCACCCGCTGCTGGCGGAGGCCGTGCACGTGCGGCTGTCCGAAGCGGGCCTGGCGCGGGCCGACCGGGCACGGCTGTTCACCGTGGCCACCGCGGCCGACGGCATCGTGCTGGCCGCAGTGGGGGGCGAGGAGGCCGTGCAGGCGGCCGGGATCACCGGCATGCTGCTCTCGGCGCGGCTGGCCGTCCCCGTGCTGGCCGCCGCGCTCGACACGGAGGGCTCGGTCGCGGAGACGGCCGGCCGGCTCACCGACGCCGGGTCGCGGCAGCTGGCGCTCGCGCCCTGCCTGATCGGCCCCGAGGTCCCGCCGGGTCTGCTGGCCGCGGGGGCCAAGGAGGCGGGCTGTCCGGCGGCCGAGCCGCTGGGCGCGTACCCGGCCGTGGGCAAGCTCGTCCTGTCCGCCTACATGACCGCGGTCGGCATCTCCCCGGAGCGCCCGCCGCACGGCTCGGCCCTGCGCTGACCCCCTGATCGGGCCGCCTTCACACCGCCCGTGCCCCGGCCGGGCGGGCCGGGTCGCGCGGCCCGTACCGCGCGGTCGCGTGGTTTCCCGTGCCCCGGCGCCGGACCGGCTGCCGCCGGCGCGCGGCGGACCGTACAGTGCGAAGGGTTCCCGCCGCGCCAAGGGACGGAGACAGCATGGTCACCGCCGGCTCCACGGACTCACGGCCGCCCTTCGACGATCTCGCCGAGCTCTACGACCGGTTCATCGGGGTGATGGACCGGGAGGGCAATCCGGCGCGCGCCTGGCTGCTGACCCACCTCGGCGGCGGCGGGCGGGTGCTGGACGTCGGCTGCGGCAACGGCCGCAACTGCCGCCTGCTGGCGGACCGTTACCGGGAGGTCGTCGGCGTCGACATCTCCGCGGGCATGCTCGGGGTGGCCCGGGCCAAGGACAACCCGCCGAACGTCCGCTACGAGCGGCGGGACGTGCACGCGCTGTCCCCCGGGCGGGACGGGGTCTTCGACGCCGTGTTCGCCGTGAACAGCCTCTTCGCCGTGGGCCCGGCCGAGGCCGTGCTGCCGGTGCTGCGGTCCCTCGTCGCGCCCGGCGGCCGGCTCGTCGTCCTGGACGTGACGCGGCCCGACGACGCCCCCGAGGGCGACGAGGAGACGCGGCAGACGTTCCACCCGTTCGAGGTGGCGCACACCGTCTACCGGCTGTCGGGCGACGTGGAGGGGGCGGTCGCCGCGCTGCGGTACATGCTCCATCCGGCGTGGCGGGAGATGAGCAAGGGGCTGGTGCCGCCGGCGCTCGGCGCGTTCCGCCGGGCCTACGAGGAGGCCCTGCCGGGGGTGGAGATCACCCCGGACGTGGTGCCCACCATGACCGGGGCGGTGTGGCGGGCGCCGGTCTAACCGGCGTTCCCCGTTCCCGTCTCCGTTCCCGTTTCCGTCTCCGTGTGCTTGTCCGGCCCGGCGCCGGCGGCCGGGACGCGGACGTGCTCCGGGCGCAGGCCCACGCCGGTCATCCGGCTCAGCAGCCGCAGCAGGACGGGCCACCGGTCGAACGCCGCCCCCAGGCCGTCGTTGCCGCCCATCACCCGGTGGCCCCGGAGCGCCCGGTCCACGGCGAAGCGGTGAAACAGCCGCTGGAACTCCTGGGTGAGCACGGTCGGGACCTGGCGCCTGCGCTGCACGCGGGCCAGCGCCTGGTCGTCCGGCGGGCGGCCGGTGCGCCGGGCCTCCAGCAGCGGGCCGGTCAGCAGGTTCGCCGCGGCGGTGGCGTCCTGGATGGCGAGATTGACGCCGTAGCCGCCGGCCGGCGACATGGCGTGCGCGGCGTCCCCGATGAACAGCAGCCCCGGCGTGTACCAGCGGCGCAGCCGGTCGACGCGCGCCTGGAGCAGCGGCAGGTGCTCGAAGGCGGTGATCTCGTGCGTCCGGTCGGCCAGGAAGGGCACCAGTTCGGCCATGTCCTTCCGGAGCCGGTCCACGCCGTCGCGGCGCAGCCGGTCGTAGCCGCCCTGGGGCATCTCGTAGGAGATCTGCCAGTAGGAGCCGCGGTCGACGACGACGAAGATGCGGCCGTCGCCGATCCGCACGGTGAGCCGTTCGTCGGGGTCGTCCTCCCGCCGGGTGATGCGGAACATCAGCACGTCCAGGCGCACGCCCCGGTCGCGGGGGCGGAGTCCGGCGGCGGCGCGCAGCACCGACTTCCGGCCGTCGGCGGCGACGACGAGGGCGGCCCGCACCGTGCGCTCGCCGTCCGGGGTGCGGCAGCGCACGCCGACCGTGCGGCCGCCGGCGCGGAGCAGACCGGTGGCCTCGGCGCGCATCCACAGCCGGAAGCCGGGGTGGCGGGCGGCCTCGGCCGTGATGAGGGTGAGGAAGTCCCACTGCGGCACGAAGGCGACGTAGGGGAAGCGGAGGCCGAGGTCGCGGAAGTCCGCGATGAGCATGGTCCGGCCGTCCTGGACGAGGTCCATGGTCTCCAGCTTCCGGTGCGGCAGCTCGTGGAAGCGTTCGGCCAGGCCGAGTTCGTCGAGGATCTCCAGGGTGGAGGGGTGCACGGTGTCGCCGCGGAAGTCGCGGAGGAAGTCGGCGTGCTTCTCCAGCAGCAGCACGTCGACGCCGGAGCGGGCCAGCAGCAGCGCCAGCATGGCGCCGGCCGGTCCGGCGCCCACCACGCAGACGGTGGCGGTCGTGTCCTGCGGTTCCATGGCTCTCCTCCGGGCACGTGCGGCCGGGGCTTCGGGGCGGCCTCAGTCCCGGGCCTCGGTCCTGGGCCTCAGTCCCGGGCCGGTGCCCGCCACGAGACGGTGAAGACGCCGAACTCGCCGCCGCCGCGCTCCACGACGGCGCCGGGCAGGGCCGCGGCGTACTCCTCGGTGAACCGGTCGGCGGTCATCGGCACGCTGATCTCGCTGATCCGAAGCCAGGAGGGGCTGAGGATCGCCTCCAGGGCGGCGACGGCGTCGGCGACGTCGCCGGTCGAGTCGTAGACGGCGCGGGCCTGGCCGAACGCGAAGTCGGCCTGCCAGCCGGGGCGGCCCCAGGTCGGCGGGCGCTGGGGCTCGATGATGAGGAGGACCCCGCCGGGCGCGACGACGCGGCGCAGCAGGGCCAGCAGCGGGGCGGGCTCCCCCACGTGGACGAGGCAGCTGAAGACGACCACGGCGTCGAAGAGCCCGTCCCGCTCGGGGGTGAGGCTCATGATGTCGCGGACCTGGTAGCGGATGTTGGGCCGGGACCGCTCGCGCCCGGCGATCTCGATCATCGCCGGTGCCGCGTCGACGGCCACCACCTCGTCGTACCGCTCGGCCAGGGCCACGCTCCAGCGGCCGGTGCCGCAGCCGGCGTCCAGCGCCCGGGCACCGCCGGTGAGATGCGCCTCCAGCCAGCGTGCGAGGTGGCCGCCGGGCTGGTCCAGGACGCGGGTGAAGCGCTCGTAGGGCCCGGCGAGTTCGCTGAACAGCATCGCGGTGTCCCGGGTCGGGCGGGCACCGCCGTCGGCCGCGGGGTGGTCGTTCATCAGCACGTGTCTCCGTACCTGGTCGGGGGCGGTCAGCGGGCGGGCCGCTGCCAGTAGGCGGTGAGCAGCCCGGGGAAGACGTTCTCCAGGAACCTGCTGCCGGGCAGGGCGGCGGTGTACTCCCGCCGGAACTCCTGGCCGTTCATGGGGGCGGTCCGCTCGCTGATCTCCACCCAGTTGCGGTGGCTGAACAGGCGCAGCACGTTCACCGAGCTCTCCAGGCGGCCGGTCACGTCGAACGCGGTCCTGGCGACCTTGAAGGCGAAGTTGATCCGCCAGTTGTCCTGGCCGTAGTCGGCGGGGCGTTCGGGCTCGAAGACGACGAGCGCGCCGCCGGGTGCCACGAGGGCGGCGAGGTGGGGCAGGATGACCCGCGGTTTCCCCATGAGGAAGACGCTGCTGAAGCCGAACACGACGTCGAACAGGCCGTCCTTGGCGGGTGTCATGTCGAAGGCGTCGCGGATCTGGTAGTCCACATTGGGGCGGGACCGGTCGCGCCGGGCGATGTCGATCATGGCGGGCGCCGCGTCGGCGCCGACCACCTCGTCGTAGAGCGAGGCGAGCATGACCGTGTAGCGGCCGGCGCCGCAGCCGATGTCCAGCGCGCGGCGTCCCTTCGGGAGGTGGGCGGCCATCCATTCGCTGAGCGGGTGTTCGGCGGAATCCAGAGTGCCGCTGAAATCCTCGTACAGTTCCGCGATGTCGTCGAACAATTCGGTGATGGTGGTGGACGCACTCGATTCCGCTGCGGCCATGCGTTCGCTCCATTCCGTATGCACGAAAGGCTTTTTCACGCTAACGCCGCCGGGTGCTCCGGCGACAGACCGCTCCGGCGCGGGGCGGGAAAACCTACGCGACCGCATAGGGTGCGGCCCGGGGCGCGTCCGCGCGGTGCGGGCCGCCGGGCCCGGACGGGGTGCCCGCCGTGCGTGCGCGTGATGTGGGCGGGGATCCGCCGGCCGGAGGATGGACCTCGCGGGAGACGCAGCGGGAGGTCTCGTGGAGACAGCGGGAGCCGGCGCGCGGCCGGACGCGCGGGTGCTGGTGGTCGGTGCCGGCCCGAGCGGGCTGGTGGCGGCGCTGGAGCTGGCGCGGCACGGCGTGCGGGCGCGGGTGGTCGACCGCGGGCCGGGGCCGGCCCCGGCCGAGCAGTCGCGGGCGACGCTCGTGCACGCGCGGACGCTGGAGGTCCTGGACCGGTTCGGGCTGGCCGACGAGGCGCTGGCGTGCGGGGTGCCGATCACGCGGGTCGAGGTGAGCGAGCGGCGGCGCCCGACGGCCCGGCTACCGCTGGCGGGCAGCGGGACGGAGGGGCTGACGCGGTTTCCGTGCGCCCTGTCCGTGGCGCAGTCGGAGACCGAGCGGATCCTGAGGCGGGCGCTGGCCGACCGCGGGGTGCCGGTCGAGTGGGGCCGGGCGGTGGAGGACGTGACGGCGGACGCGGACGGCGTCGTGGTGCGCCTGGGCGGCGGCGAGACGGCCCGGGTCCGCTGGGTGGTGGCCGCCGACGGCGCCGGGAGCACGGTGCGCCGGCGGCTGGGCATCGGGTTCACCGGGAGCACCTATCCGCAGCGCGGCCTGCTGGCCGATGTGACGTTCGCGGCGGATCCGCCGCCGCCGCTGCTGCGGCTGACGCTGACCCGCGGCGGTTTCGTCGGCGTGCTGCCGATCGGGCCCGGCCGGTTCCGGCTCTTCGGGGCCGTGCCGCCCGGCCTGGCGCCCGGCGGCGCCGGGGGCGCGGTCTCGCACGACCCGTACCAGCGGCTCGACGCGCGGGAGCTGCGGCGGTGGTTCGAGGGCTACTTCGACGCGTCGGGGACGCTGGACGAGGTGGTCTGGGCGTCGCTGTTCCGGTTCCACAGCCGGATCGCCGACCGGTTCGCGGCGGGCGGGGTGTTCCTGGTCGGGGACGCCGCGCACGTGCACAACCCGGCCGGCGGCCAGGGGCTGAACCTCGGGGTCGGGGACGCGGCCAACCTGGGCTGGAAGCTGGCGCTGGTCGCGCGCGGCGAGGCGCCGGAGGCGCTGCTCGACAGCTACGAGGCCGAACGCCGGCCCGTCGCGCGGGTGGTCACGCGGAACACGGACCGGGGGTTCCGGGTGGAGACCACGGCCAACCCGGTGGCGATGTGGCTGCGGAGCCATGTCGGGGTGCGGCTGGTCGCCGTGGCGTCCCGGTGGCCGCCGGTGCGCCGGACCGTCTTCCGGATGCTGTCGCAGACGTGGATCGGGTACCGGGGCAGCCCCGCCGTGGCCGCGGGCCGGGGCCGGGGGGTGCCGCGGCCGGGCGACCGGGCGCCGTACGCGCCGCTGGCCGCGACGGGCGGCGGGGTGCTGGACCTGCTGCGGCCGGGGGGCTTCCGGCTGCTGGCCTTCGAGGGCGAGCGGCCGGCGCCGGGCGGCGGGCGGCGGGACGCCGCCGCGCTGGGCACGGCGCTGGCCGGCCGGTACGCGGCCGAGGTGCCGGTGCGGGTGATCCCCCGGTCCGAGGCCGCGGCGCACGCGGCGTACGGAGCGCGCCGCGCCCGGCTGGTGCTGATCCGGCCGGACGGCCACGTGGCGTGGGCCGGCCCCTGGGAGCCGTCAGGACCGCCGCGCGGCCTGGTGGCCTGCCTGGACCGGCTCCTGACGCGCCGCCCGGGAACGCCCGCCGTCTAGAGCCTTCCGGCGGGCGTTCCCGGCGGCCGGTCAGGTGCGGTGCAGGCGGCTCAGGTAGGCGTGGCAGCTCGGCAGCGCGCGCACCACCGCGGCGGCCTCGGCGCGCAGCCGGCGGAACTCCTCGCGGGCGCGGACCGGGTCGATGTGCCGCAGCGCGGGCCGCGCTGCGGGCGGGCGGTCGGCCAGGCCGAGGAGCATGGTGTTCCACGAGTACGGCTCGAAGCCGTGGTAGTACGGGAAGACCGCCTCGTCGTCCAGCAGGTACGGCTCGGCCTGCGCCAGCCGCTCGGCGAGGCCGTCGGGGACCTTCCGGGTGCGGGCGGCCCGCCAGTAGTCGTTGTCCTGCCGGCCGGCGGCCCGGTAGTGCAGGACGAGGAACTCCTTGACGCCGTCCACCGCCTGCGCGATGCGGCCGTTGTAGGCCCGCCTCAGGCCGGGGCTGAAGTCGCGGTCGGGGAAGTGCTTGACCAACTGCTCGATGCCGTGCTGGATGAAGAAGATGCCGGTGGACTCCAGCGGTTCGACGAAGGCGCTGGACAGGCCGATCGCGACGCAGTTCTTCACCCAGGAGTCGCGGCAGCGGCCCACCCGCATGGTGATGTGGTTGACGTCCAGTTCCCCCCGCGTGTCCCCGGCGCGGGCGCGCAGGGTGCGTTCGGCCTCGTCGGGTGTGCAGAACGCGTCGGAGTACACGTAGCCGATGCCGTCCCGGTGGTACAGCGGGATGGTCCATATCCAGCCGGCGTCCATCGCGGTGGCGGTGGTGTAGGGGTTCATGTCGGTGACGTCGGCGCGGGGCACGCGGGCGGCGACGGCGCGGTTGTTGGGCAGCACGTCCGCGAACGACAGGAACGGCTCGCCGAGCAGCTTGTTGATCAGCGCGCCCTGGAAGCCGGTGCAGTCGACGAACAGGTCGGCGGCCAGGCGGGCGCCGCCGCGGGTGACGACGTGGCTGATCCAGCCGCGTTCGTCGAGGGCGGTGTGCACCACGTCGTCCAGCACGTGGTGGGCGCCGCGCTCCCTGCTGTAGTCGGCGAGGAAGCGGGCCACCTTGTCGGCGTCGAAGTGGTAGGCGTAGGGGAACTGGGCGCGCTGCTCGGCGAGGCTGGAGCGGCCCAGCGAGCCGTCGAGGCCGGCGGCGAAGAGGGTGCCGTCGAGCATGCGCGGCGACCGCTTGGCGTCGCACAGCGCGGGCGTGAGGAAGCACTCGCGGTCGAACGGCCGGGAGTGGTCACCGATCTTCAGCCACCACTCCCCCAGCGAGAAGCCGTCCACCTTCCGCAGCCGTTCGAAGGGGTGGTAGAAGTAGCTGCCCGCGCGGCACCAGTTCTCGAAGCGGATGCCCAGTTTGTAGCTTCCGTCGCAGCGGGGCAGCCAGGCGGTCTCGTCCAGCCCGAGGTAGTCGAAGAAGTGCCGGACGGTGCTGAACGTGGCCTCGCCGACGCCGATCCGGCCGACCGAGGGGGACTCCACGAGGGTGACGTCGAGGCGGTCGGCGAAGGCCGCCTTCAGATACGCCGCCGTCATCCAGCCGGCCGTTCCGCCGCCGACGATGGTGACCGTCTTGATCATCGCGAACCACCCGCCTTCTCAGTTCGTTCCCGCGCGGTCGGCCGTGCGGCGCCCCGGACGCGGTCGGCCAGGGCGTCGAGGTCGTGCGGCGGCTCGGCGCCCCGCCAGGCGACGTGGCCGTCCGGGCGGACCAGGACGTACGGCCGCCGCATGATCCGTGCCGCCGGTCCGCCGTCGATCCGCGTCACCGTGAGCGGCACGGCGCGGGCGGCGAAGGCGCGGCGGATCCGTTCGGCGTCCGGCCGGGGGCCGTCGAGGAGCAGCGCGAACCCCTTGCCGAAGAGGTCGAGCGTGGAGCGCCCGGGTGAGAGCCACGCGTGCGGCGCCCGGCCGCCCGGCAGGGGGCTGCGGGACCAGGTCTCGCCGTCCTCCTCGGTGGGGTCGGGCAACACCTGTCCCGACGCGTAGCGGTAGCCGAAGTGGCTGGTGGGCGCGTCGAATTCGCGCCGGATCCCGGACTCCAGGAGCCGCTCGGCCAGCTCCCGGCGGGCGCGCTCGCCCACCGGGCCGTCCGCGAGGACCTCGGGGGGCACCTGGTGGCTGAGGGTGCGCTGGAGGTTCTCGTGGGACTTGCGCAGGCTCGCCTCGGCCACCGGCTTGCGTTCCGCCTGGTAGGAGTCCAGCAGGTGCCGCCCGGCCCAGCCGGCCAGCACGGCGCCGAGCTTCCAGCCGAGGTCGGCGGCGTCGGCGATGCCGGTGCTCATCCCGAGGCCGCCGGAGGGCGACACCGAGTGCGCCGCGTCGCCGGCGAGCAGCACCCGCCCGGCCCGGTACGCGGCGGCGACGCGGTGCGTCAGGTGCCAGGGCACGTCGGAGAGGATCTCGAAGGGGGTGTCGATCGCCAGGGCCGCGCGGATGTGCTCCTCGGCGGCGAGGCCGGTGCCGTGGCCCGCGGGCACGGTGAGCCGGTACATCTCCCGGCCGTCCATGGCGCGCAGGGGGTAGCGCAGCAGCGCGGGCGTGGTCAGGAAGAAGACCAGCGGTTCGTCGGGGCCGAGCGCGGCCCGCAGCCGCGGCGCGCGGAAGAGGATGTTCCGGAACGTCCGGGTGGGGTGGTAGGTGACGGTCGGCACCCCGCACGCCTTGCGGACCGGGGAGCGCGCCCCGTCGCAGGCCACGAGGTACGCCGCCTCGACGGTGACGGTCGCCCCGGTGCCCTCGTCCAGAACGGTGGCGACGACCCGGTCGTCGTGCTGGGCGAACTCCCGCAGCCGGTGGCGGAGCCGGACCGGGCCGTCCGGCTCGGTGGCGCCGAGGGCGTCGTACAGCAGGGGGTGCAGCCAGTGCTGGGGGCAGTTCTGGTCGGGTTCGGGCGTGTGCTCCGGCGCGGGCCGGGTCGCGGCGGTGCCGAAGCGCTGGCGGTGGATCTCGTGGCCGCCGACGCCGGTCACCCACACGATGTCCAGGGAGTGGTCCGCCGGCCAGGGCACGGCGCGGACGCGCTCGGCCACCCCCCAGCGGCGGAAGAGCTCCATGGTGCGGGCGCTGACGCCGCTGACGCGGGGGTGGTCGATCCGGCCGTCCGTGGCTTCCACCAGGAGGAAGTCCACGCCCCGGTAGGCCAGATCCAGCCCGAGCGACAGACCGACCGGTCCCCCGCCGACGACCAGGACGTCGGTGCGCACTGTTCTTCCTGCCACTGGCCACCCTCTCCGGGGCACGTCGCGATGCGATGTCCGAGACGAGTATGGGCAGCGGCGGCGGGGCTCAATATCACGCACCGGGAAGGGAATGCGCGCAGGTTCCGGTGCGACGGCGGGCGCGCCCCGGAGGGCGCGGGGCCCGGCAGCCTGCGCGGGTGCGTGGGTTCCGCGGTCCGGCCCTGCCCACGCCTACCGGCGCGGGTGCCGCGCACCTACCCTGAGAATTCGCTGCCGGAATATCGCGGGGTTTTCCCGATTTCCATGGAATTCCCCTTCTCCGCGCCCGGCGGAGCGCGCCATCCGGCCGGCGGAAATCCCTCCTTCACGGAAAGCGGGGAAAACACCAGATGGACAACAGGATCGAGAAGATCGTCATTCTCGGCGGCGGAACGGCGGGGTGGATGACCGCCTCCTACCTCGCGAAGGCGCTGGGGGACACGGCCTCGATCTCCGTCGTGGAAACGCCCACCGTGCCGAAGATCGGGGTCGGCGAGGCCACGGTGCCGAACCTGCAGACGGTCTTCTTCGACTTCCTCGGCCTCGCCGAGCGGGACTGGATGCCGGAGTGCAACGCCAGCTTCAAGCTGGGCATCAAGTTCGTCAACTGGCGCACCGGCGGGCCCGGTCAGGCGCTGCCGAGAACGGGCGAGGACGGGCGACCGGACTACTTCTACCACCTGTTCGGGCTGCTGCGGGAGCACGACCGGCTGCCGCTGTCGCACTACTGGGCCTATCTGCGCCACCACGGGAAGACGCGGGAGCCGTTCGAGTACGCCTGCTACTGGGAGCCCTCGGTGATGGACGCGCTCAAGTCGCCGTGCTGGCCGGACGGGCGGCCGGCGACCTCGTACGCCTGGCACTTCGACGCCAACCTCGTGGCCGACTTCCTGCGGCGGCTGGCCACGCGGGACCTGGGGGTCCGGCACATCGAGAACGAGATGGTGGACGTCGAGCTGGACGGCCGGGGATTCATCACCGCGCTGCTGGCGCGCGGCGGCGAGCGGTACGAGGCGGACCTGTTCGTCGACTGCTCCGGCTTCCGCGGGCTGCTCATCAACAAGGCGCTGGGCGAGCCGTTCCTCGACATGAGCGACCATCTGCTGTGCGACAGCGCCGTGGCCACCGCGGTGCCGCACGACGACGAGCAGGGCGTGGAGCCGTTCACGTCGGCGATCGCCATGGAGTCCGGGTGGACGTGGAAGATCCCGATGCTGGGGCGGTTCGGCACGGGCTACGTCTACTCCAGCCGCTTCGCGGACCGCGACCGCGCGACGGAGGACTTCTGCCGGCTGTGGGGACTGGACCCGGAGCGGACGCCGCTGAACCACATCAGGTTCCGGGTGGGCCGCAACCGCCGGGCGTGGGTGCGCAACTGCGTCAGCATCGGCCTGTCGTCCTGCTTCCTGGAGCCGCTGGAGTCGACCGGGATCTACTTCATCACCGCGGCCATCTACCAACTGGTGCGGCACTTCCCCGACAAGAGCTTCAACCAGGCCCTGATCGACCGGTTCAACGGCGAGATCGAGGTGATGTTCGACGACACCCGGGACTTCATCCAGGCGCATTTCTCGCTGCCGCCGCGGATGGACACCGCGTTCTGGCGGGCGAACAAGGAGCTGACGCTGTCGCCGCAGATCCAGGAGAAGCTCGCGATGTACCGGGCGGGTCTGCCGATCAATCAGCCGGTGGTCGACGTCTCGACGTACTACAACAACTTCGAGGCCGAGTTCCGCAATTTCTGGAACAACAGCAACTACTACTGCATATTCGCGGGCCTCGGCGTGGTGCCGGACGCCCCGCTGCCGTTCCTGGCCCACCGGCCGGGCGCCGTGCGGGAGTCCGAGCAGCTGTTCGCCGAGATCAAGCGCAAGCAGCGGGACATGGCACGCGACCTGCCGACCACGGTGGCGTACCTGCGCGCGCTGCACGGCGGATAGCCGCCCGCTGAAGGGAGGGCACGCGGTGACGGAGCCGCGGGAGGAGCCGGGGCCGGCGGGCGGTCCGGTGACGGCGGACCGGTACCGGGAGCTGATGAGCCGGTTCCCGACCGGGGTGTCGGTGGTGACCTCGGTCGACGCGGCGGGCCGCCCGTGGGGGGCGACCTGCTCGTCGCTGTGCAGCGTCACGCTGACGCCGCCGACGCTGCTGTGCTGTCTGCGGACGGACGGCCGCACGCTGGCGGCCGTCCTGGCCAGCGGCCGGTTCGCGGTCAACCTGCTGCGGGCGGAGGCGCGGCACGCCGCCACGGTGTTCGCCGCGCCCTCCGGTGACCGGTTCACCGAGGTGCCGTGGCGCCCGTGGCGGCCGTCCGGCCTGCCCCATCTGCACCGGGACGCGGTCGCGGTCGCCGAGTGCCGGGTCAGCGGCCGGGTCGCGGTCGGCGACCACGTGGTCGTGATGGGCGCGGTGGCCGGGGTGGAGCTGGCGGCGGGGCTGCCGCTGGTGTACGGGATGCGGGAGTTCTCGTCGTGGTCACCGCCGGGCGGCGGGGCGGCGCGGCCGGAGACGGCGGGCTGAGGCCCGTGTCCGGCGGCGCCGCCGGTCACCGTTCCCGGGTGGTGTCCAGCCGCTCCGGCCCGTGGAACACCAGGTCCTGGCGGTACGGCACGGCGCCGCCGTCCAGCCGCAGTCCGGGCAGCAGCGCCAGCAGCCCCTCGACGCCGGCCTCGACCTCCGTCCGGCCCAGGGCGGAGCCGAGGCAGTAGTGGGCGCCCATGCCGAACCCGCAGTGCCGGTGGCCGTCGCGGTCGAAGCGGACGGCGTCGGGCTGCTCGAACCGCTCGGGGTCGCGGTTGGCGGCGCCCAGCACGACGGTGACCTTGTCGCCGCGCCGGATGCGGTGGCCGGCGACGGTCTCGTCCTGGTAGGCCCACCGGGTCACCATCTGCGCGGGCGCGTCGTAGCGGATGAACTCGTCGACCGCCGCGGGCAGCAGCGCGGGGGTCCGGCGCAGGGTCGCCAGCACGCCCGGCTGCCGCAGGAGCAGCAGGGCGGACTTGGCCAGCGCGTTCGTCGTCGCCTCGTGGCCGCCGAGCAGCAGGTGCACGCAGGTGCCGATGAGGACGTCGTCACCGGCCAGGTCGTCGTCCCACGGGGCGGCGAGCAGCGCGGAGAGCAGGTCACCGGCCGGGGCGGCGCGGCGCTCGGCCAGGGCGGCGCGGAAGTAGTCCGCCAGGGCGCGGGCCCCCTCGTCGGCGGCGGCGAGACGCGGCTCGCGCGGGCCGGACCGGAAGGTGGTGGCCTGCTGGATCGCGGCGGCGTGGCGGCGCAGCCACGCGTGGTCCCCGGGCGGCACGCCCAGCACCTCCAGCATCGTCAGCACGGGGACGAGCGCCGCGTACTGGGCGACCAGGTCAACGCGGGGCTCGGCGGCGAGCCGCTCCACCAGCCGCCGGACGATGCCGCGCACCCGGGCCCGCGTGCCGGAGCGCATCCGGGCCGCGAGGCACTCGGCGACGACGGCGCGGAGCCGGGTGTGGCGCGGCGGGTCCATGAAGACCAGCCAGTTGTCCACCAGGGCGCCCAGCGCGGGGTAGGCGGGCGGCACGATGCCGACGGTCCGCGGGGGGCCGACGCCGGCCGTGGCCGCCCGGCGGCCGAAGCCGCGCCCGGCCAGCACGGCGGCGGCCTCCTCGTAGCGCAGGACGAGCCACTCCGGCTCGCGCCCGCTGCCCGGGCGCAGCACCCGGTGCAGGGCGCCGGCGGCGCGGTAGCGGCGGTAAACGGGGTAGGGGTCCTCGATGCTGGCGGTGAGCGCGCGGTGGAAGTCTTCCGGGTCCGGCCGCGGGGTGGGCAGGGGCATCGGCATCGGTCACAGCTCCCGTGGGTCCATGGTCCTGAACTGGTCGGCGAACAGGCGCAGGATCCCGGGCACGGACTCGGCCAGTCCCGGGATCCTCTCGGCGCTGTCCGCGAGATCGGCGCAGCGGGCGGCGATCCACTTCGCGGCGACGTCGGCGCGGGCGACGGGGTCGGGGGGGCCGCCCGTCTCGAAGGTGGGTCCGGCTGTCCTGCCGGGGCGTCCGGAGGGCAGGGTGACGATGTGTTCGCCGAGCGGGCGCAGCACGCCGGCCATGAGGTCCAGGGCGGCGTTCATCAGCCGGGAGCGGCGCAGGCTCTTGTCGGGGCTCAGGACGAAGTGCTGCGCCATCAGCCGGGCGATGAGCGCGTAGGACCGGTTGAACACGTCGATGGCGGCGCGCGCCTCCTCGTCGGTGACCGGTTCGGCGCCCGGGTGGGCGGCGCGCAGCGTGGGGTTGCGCAGCACGGGATAGGCCGGCTCCCACGGGACGCGCCGGCCGCCCGGCCCCTCGGCGCGTTCGGCGGCCAGGGTCTCGGCCATGCGCAGGAAGGTGTCGTAGTGGGCGTCGGAGGGCAGCGGCGCGTCGATGACGCCGCCCTCGCCGTGCTCGGTGACGAAGTCGATGGCGAAGACGGCGCTGGAGACGTCGTCGACCTCGAGCTGGTAGTCGGGGTGGGTGACGTTGAGGGTCTCGCGCATGAAGAGGTGGTGTTCGCCGCCGCCCCGGCCCCGGTCGACCAGGAAGAGTCCCTCGACGGTCTGGAGGGCGGCGCGGATCGCCGCGTACAGCTCGCTGAGGGAGCCGTAGGCGAACGGGGGCGGGGTGCCGCGGGCGTCGGGCCCGGGGGCGTGGCCGGTCAGGCGGTGGGGGCGTTCGAGGGCGATGAACCGCTGGAGGCTGCCGGGGCCGAAGCCCTCCAGGCACAGGTCGAGGGGGACGGGCAGCGCGCGGCCGACGGTGGTGAAGTCGATGTCGGGCAGGTGGAAGGGCTCGCCGGTGGCCATGAGGATGTTGTTGATGACCAGGAAGTGGCTCATCTCCTCGCGGGCCACGGTCAGCAGGGTGCCGCGCAGGCCGCCGTCGAGCGCGTGCGGGCCCTCGCCGCACAGCAGCCGGGCCTGCGCGGGCGACCACGCGCCGCTGTCGACGTAGTGGCGGGCGGCCGAGACGGTCGGGATCGACCAGAGGGCGTACAGGTACTGGAGCATGACGGCGAGTTCGATGGTGGCGGCCTGGCGCAGCGCCGCGCAGAGCGCGTCGCGGGTGGTGAGGGCGGCGGGCCGGGACGGCGTGGCCGCGGGCACCGGGGGCGTCTGGCGGGCGGCTTCCACGCGGCGCGTGTAGGCCAGCAGCAGGGCCGTCTGGGGCGCGGTCATGTCGCGGGTGGAGGGCATGTAGAAGGTCTTGTCCTTGTGCCGCGGGTCGCACATGAGCCAGATGATCCGGGCGTGGGTGGCGACCTTGGCGGCGTCGGCCAGGCTCATGACCTCGGCCTTCATGAACGGGTACATCAGTTCGTAGGAGGCGAAGATCTCCCGGTGGACGAGGTCGAAGGTGACCTGCTCCGGGGGGATGGCGGCCAGGTGCGCGTGGTCGGGCAGGACCCGCACGGACACCAGGCCGGCGGCGGACCAGTAGCCGAGCAGGTCGTCGTTGTCGTAGCCGGCGGCGGCCGAGCCGGGGGCCCCGGGGTCGCACGGCAGGGGGGTGCCGGGCGGCAGCAGCAGGACGTGGGCGGCGCCGGCGCGCGCTCCCCGCAGGGTCAGCCGGCCGTGGCCGGTGGCGTCGGTGGCCAGGACGTGGGGGTCGGCCTGCTGCTCCGGGCGCCCGGCGGACCCGACGGCGACGACGCGGATGTCGCGGGCGCGGGCGCCGGGCGCGGTGGCCCGCGGGTCGAGGGGCAGGGCGCGCGGGTTGAAGAACTGGTGGACCTCGATGTCCTCGACGGCGGCGGGCCGGCCGCGGACGAAGGAGCGGACGGTGACGTCGACGGCGTGGTCGTCGCCGGTGCCCGGCCCGGGGTGTTCGAGGAAGAGGCTCGCCCGGTCGGTCAGGACGGTGATCTCCTCCTCCGTGAGCAGCACGGTGCCGTCGCGGGTGAGCAGCCGCAGCGCCTCGTCCGGGTCGTCGTCGCGGCCGTCGGCGCGGGGGGCGGTGAGGACGCCGCCGGTCAGCTCGTAGAGGTCGCCGAGGCAGGCGTCGCGGGGGAAGACGGCGAGGAGGCGGCCGGAGGCGGTGCGCAGTTCGAGGTCGCCGAGGTCGAGGCGGGGGCCGAGGCGGTGGAGCGCGCCGCCGGGGGTGCGCGGGTCGGGGC